>NZ_JBYSXB010000014.1:0-97894 GCF_058781765.1 Arthrobacter sp. FW306-1B-G06A
CATCGGCTAGGAGTTAAACCACCTTCTCCTCCAGAGGACTTACACCTCCAAGCAAATGCCCATGCCGGGCGTACACGAAAGGATCCTCCTGCAGATAATCCGCAGGAGGATCCCCGGCCTTTAAACCAAGAGTGAGCGAGCGTCCGGCCAAAACCCGGCATAAGTGAGCGAGCGTCCGGCCAAAACCCGGCATAAGTGAGCGAGCGTCGAGGTTCAGAGATCCCGGATGGTTCGCAGCGCGGCGGCGGCAAGGACTTGGATTGCGAAGCCGAGGGCACGCTCGTCCACAATGAAGTCACCGCGGTGGAGATCGTATTCCTCGCCGCCGGGCGTGTGGGTTCCGAGCCGCATCATGGCACCCGGCAGGTCGGCCAGGAACCAGGCGAAGTCCTCGCCACCCATGGACTGCGGTGTCAGGACGACGGCGTGCTCGCCGAGTTCCGCACGGGCAGCGGCCTCGATGATGGCAGTTTCGTGTTCCGAGTTGACCACGGGAGGGACGCCGCGGGTGTGCTCAAGGTGCACGTCCACCCCGTACGGCGCGGCAACCTGCTGGACGACGTCGTCGAGCAACTCCCCTGCGCTGTGCCAGGCGTCCCTGTCGAGGCAACGCATGGTGCCGGCCATGTAGCCGTTGGCGGGGATGGCGTTGGGTGCCGAACCTGCCGCGATCTGGCCCCACACCACCGAAACGCCGCTGCGCACATCGACCCGGCGGGACAGGACGGCCGGCACGTTGACGGCGATTTGGGCCAGCGCGAAGACCAGGTCTTCGGTCAAATGCGGACGGGAAGTATGGCCGCCACGTCCGGTCAATTCGATTTTGATGGTGTCCGACGCCGAGGTGATGGCGCCGATACGCGTGCCGATCTTGCCGACGTTGATACGCGGATCGCAGTGCAGCGCAAGAATACGCGGAACGCCTTGGAGCACGCCCTGCTCGATGCAGGACAACGCACCGCCGGGCATGGTTTCTTCTGCCGGCTGGAAGATGATGCGCACCGTTCCGCCCAAGGGGGATTCCTGGTGCATGGCGTGCAGCACCAGGGCAATGCCAAGCATGCTCGTGGTGTGGACGTCATGCCCGCACGCGTGGGTGACGCCATGGTTCTTCGACGCGAACGGAAGCCCGGTCTCCTCGATGATGGGGAGGGCGTCGATGTCTCCGCGCAGGGCCGTGGCGATGGGCCCGTCGCCGACGTCGACCGTCAGCCCCGAGCCTTCCAGCCGGCGGGGTTCAAGTCCCGCCGCCTCGAGCCGTTCAACCAGCTTGTCCGTAGTGCGAAATTCCTTGAAGGAAAGTTCGGGGTGCGCATGCAGGTCCCTCCGGAATTCAAGGAGTTCCGGCAAGAGATCGTCAAGCCATGGCTTCACCACAGGGGTCGGCTCGGTTTCGGTAGTGAAATTGCGCACCTCACAACTCTAGCCATCCACACCCCCCGAATAGCGAAAGGGGTCTCTTGGTTACGGACAGCGCCGCAAGAGGGCGCTATAGAACGTCGGTGTCTCCACTTGCCTTGAGCGCGTCCACCGCACCCTTGACCCGCTGGGCGTGCTCCTTCGTGGTGACAAGCAGCGCGTCCGGCGTATCGACGATCACGACGTCCTTGATCCCGATAAGGGCGATCACACGCTTCGTATCGGAGACAACCACACCGCTGGCGTTCTCCGTGAAGACGCGGGCGCCTTCACCGAGGACCGTCACCTCATCGACGTCGCCGGCATTGTTGAGGCGGCCGATCGCGGCGAAGTCTCCGACGTCGTCCCAGCGGAAAGTACCGGGCACGACGGCGACATCCCCCGCCGCCGCGGCTGGTTCGGCCACGGCGTAGTCAATGGCGATCTTCGGCAGAGTGGGCCACACCCGGGCGGTCACTTCATCGCGTTCCGGCGTGTCCCAGGCGTCGGCAATTTCCTGCAGCCCGGCAAACAGGACCGGTTGGTTTGCCTCCAGGTGCTTGAGCATGAGAGCGACGGGCGCGACGAACATGCCGGCATTCCAGACGTAGTCGCCAGTCTCGAGGTACTTCTTGGCAATGTCCTCACTCGGCTTCTCGACGAACTCGACCACGGCGTGCGCATTCGGCGCGTCGTCGATATTGAGCAAGTCCCCGGTGCGGATGTAACCGAACCCGGTCGAGGGGTGCGTGGGCTTGATGCCGATGGTGACGATTTTTCCGGCAGCCGCAGTGTGGATAGCCTCGCGCACAGTTTCCTGGAAAAGGTGGTCCGGGCTGATGACGTGGTCGGCGGCGAAGGAACCCATGATGGTGTCGGGGTCGCGACGGTGCAGGATGGCGGCGGCGAGGCCAATCGCCGCTCCCGAGTCCTTCGGTTCGCTTTCGAGGACCAACTCGTTTTCGCCCACTTCTGGAAGCTGGCGGCAGACGGCAACCCGGTGCGCCACACCCGTAACCACCAGAACCCGGTTGCCGGCCAACGGTTCGAGACGGTCGTACGTAGCCCGCAGGAGGGTGCTGCCCGAACCCGTGAGGTCGTGGAGGAACTTGGGCGCGGCAGCACGCGAAAGCGGCCACAGGCGCGTGCCCACTCCGCCGGCCGGAATAACCGCATGGAAGTGGCGCAATGGCGATTCGAGGCTTGCAGCGTTTTCTATACTCACCGCAACACCTTATCCGACACCCGCTCAAGTCCCGCTTTGTGGTCTTCGTCTCACCATCGTGGCGAAAACGCCGGAATTCAGGCGAAACCCCGCGCTCTCGTTACAAGAAGGGGTGCCTAAATTGAATAAGCTGTGAGCGAAGCCTAGATTTAGGCTGAGCTACGAGTGCTCTCGCAGCTGGCGTTTCCCCCGCATGGATCCCGTGCCAGCGCCGCTGTGTTGCAGGAAGGTTTATTCAGTGCCGACAAAACCAGCTGGCACCTTGTACCGCGGCCGTGAAGGCATGTGGTCCTGGGTTGGACACCGCATTACCGGTGTTGTGATCTTTTTCTTCTTGTTGGTCCATGTGCTGGACACCTCACTGGTGCGTGTGTCCCCGGAGGCCTACACGGCCGTTATCGGCGCCTACAAGAACCCCCTCATGGCCCTGGGCGAAACGGGCCTCGTCGCAGCGATCGTTTTCCACGCCTTCAATGGCCTGCGCGTTATCGCCATTGACTTCTGGAAGAAGGGCGCGAAATACCAGCGCCAGATGCTGTGGACCGTCCTGGTATTGTGGCTGGTCACCTTCGGGGCCTTCGCCATCCGCCACCTGTCCCTCGCACTGGGAGGCCACTAAGCCATGAGTACTGACATTCAAAGCCCGCGCAGTGGAAAAATCGGCAGCGGGAAGATTGCTCCGCAGTACCGTCGCGGCACCGGTTCCAAGGGGAACTTCGAGATGCTCGCGTGGCTGTTCATGCGGCTCTCCGGCGTCGTGCTCGTGGTTCTGATCTTCGGCCACCTTTTCGTGAACCTCATGGTGGGCGAAGGCATCCACGGCATCGACTTCGGCTTCGTGGCCGGCAAGTGGGCCGACCCGTTCTGGCAGTTCTGGGACTTGGCCATGCTGTGGCTCGCCATGCTGCACGGCACCAACGGCGTCCGCACCATCATCAACGACTACGCCGAGAAGGACGCCACGCGCCTTTGGCTCAAGGTAGTCCTTTACGCGGCCACGGTCGTCATCGTCGTTCTTGGCACACTGGTGATCTTCACGTTCAACCCGTGCCCCGTCGTCAACGGCGTTCAGCTGCCCGGCGGGTTCTGCCCGGCGCCGTAGCGCTCCGCTGCACCACCGGCTTGTCCGGCGGCGCACAACACGCGGAGCAGGCTCCGCCGACCATCTGACTTAGAGAGAAAGAGCATCTGGTATGCAGGTCCATAAGTACGACGTCGTTATTGTCGGTGCCGGCGGCGCCGGCATGCGCGCCGCGATCGAATCCGGTCAGCGCGCACGCACCGCAGTACTGACCAAGCTCTACCCCACCCGTTCCCACACCGGCGCAGCCCAGGGCGGCATGTGTGCAGCCCTGGCCAACGTCGAAGAGGACAACTGGGAGTGGCACACGTTCGACACCATCAAGGGTGGCGACTACCTGGTTGACCAGGACGCAGCCGAGGTCATGGCGAAGGAAGCCATCGACGCCGTGCTGGACCTGGAGAAGATGGGCTTGCCGTTCAACCGCACGCCCGAAGGCCGCATTGACCAGCGCCGTTTCGGTGGCCACACCCGTGACCACGGCAAGGCTCCGGTCCGCCGCGCCTGCTATGCAGCAGACCGCACGGGCCACATGATCCTGCAGACGCTGTACCAAAACTGCGTCAAGCACAACGTCGAGTTCTACAACGAGTACTACGTCCTGGACCTGCTGACCGTCGAGGAAGACGCCGTCCGCGAAGACGGGACGCCGTACAAGCAGAAGCGCGTTGCCGGCGTCGTGTCCTACGACCTCGCCTCCGGTGAGTTGCACGTTTTCCAGGCCAAGTCCGTGGTGTTCGCCTCGGGCGGCGCGGGCAAGGTTTTCAAGACCACCTCCAACGCCCACACCCTGACCGGTGACGGCATGGGAATCGCGTTCCGCCGCGGAATCCCGCTGGAGGACATGGAGTTCTTCCAGTTCCACCCGACCGGTCTTGCCGGCTTGGGCATCCTCCTCTCGGAAGCTGCCCGCGGCGAAGGCGCGATCCTGCGTAACTCCGAGGGTGAGCGTTTCATGGAACGCTACGCTCCCACTATCAAGGACCTCGCTCCCCGCGACATCGTGGCCCGCTCCATGGCAAACGAAGTGCGTGAAGGACGCGGGTGCGGCCCGAACAAGGACTACGTCCTCCTGGACCTGACCCACCTCGAGCCGGCCCACATCGACGCGAAGCTCCCGGACATCACCGAATTCGCCCGCACCTACCTCGGTGTCGAGCCGTACACTGAACCGGTTCCCGTGTTCCCGACGGCGCACTACGCCATGGGCGGCATCCCCACGAACATCACCACCGAGGTCCTGCAGGACAACGACACGATCGTTCCGGGCCTGTACGCAGCCGGCGAAGTGGCTTGTGTTTCCGTGCACGGCTCCAACCGCCTGGGTACCAACTCCCTGCTGGACATCAACGTCTTTGGCAAGCGTGCGGGCATTGCTGCGGCCGAATACGCCAAGACCGCTGACTTCGTGGAGCTCCCGGAAGACCCGGAGGCATACACGCTGGATCTGCTGAACCACGTCCGCACTTCCGACGGCGGCGAGAGGGTTGCCGCGATCCGCAAGGAACTGCAGGACACCATGGACGCCAACATGCAGGTGTTCCGTACGGCGGACACCCTGAACCAGGTGCTCAAGGACATCGCGGCCCTCGAAGAGCGGTACCAGCGCATCAGCGTCCAGGACAAGGGAAAGCGCTTCAACCTTGACCTGCTCGAAGCGGTGGAACTGGGCTTCCTGCTGGAACTGGCCAAGGTCATGACAGTTGCGGCCCTGCACCGCGAGGAGTCCCGTGGAGGCCACTTCCGGGAGGACTTCCCGGAGCGCGACGACGAGAAATTCATGAAGCACTCCATGGCGTATAAGGATGAGCACGCTCCGGCGGACGGATCCGCGGAAGCAATCGCGGGCATCCGCCTCGGCACCAAGCCTGTTGTCTTTACGCGCTACGAGCCGATGGTGAGGAAGTACTAAGATGTCTGCTGAACTTGCTGAGCCAGCATCCAAGATCGAGCTGCCCGCGCACATTGGTGGAGGCGGGGAAATCCCGACCTTCAACATCACGCTGCGAGTGCGACGCTACAACCCCGAGGTCTCGGAAGAGGCCGCATGGGAAGACCACCAGCTGACGATGTACGGCACCGACCGCGTGCTGGACGCCCTGCACAAGATCAAGTGGGAAATCGACGGCTCGCTGTCGTTCCGCCGTTCCTGTGCCCACGGCGTCTGCGGTTCCGACGCCATGCGCATCAACGGCCGCAACCGCCTCGCGTGCAAGACCCTGCTGAAGGACCTGGACACCTCCAAGCCCATCACCGTTGAACCGATCAAGGGCCTCCCGGTGGAGAAGGACCTGATCGTGGACATGGAGCCGTTCTTCCAGTCCTTCCGCGAAGTCATGCCGTTCCTGATCAACAAGGGCCACGAGCCCACCAAGGAACGCTTGCAGTCGGTCGAGGACCGTGAACGGTTCGACGACACCACCAAGTGCATCCTGTGCGCCGCCTGCACGTCGTCCTGCCCCGTGTTCTGGACGGACGGCCAGTACTTCGGCCCGGCCGCCATCGTGAACGCACACCGCTTCATCTTCGATTCCCGCGACGATGCCGGTGACATGCGCTTGGAGATCCTCAACGACAAGGAAGGCGTGTGGCGCTGCCGCACCACCTTCAACTGTTCGGAAGCTTGCCCGCGTGGCATCCAGGTGACCCAGGCCATCGCCGAGGTCAAGCAGGCCATCCTGGCACGCAAGATCTAGTCCAAAATTCAGAATACGACGACGGCGTCCCCTTGGCGGGGTCCGCCGTCGTCGCTGTTTAAGACTTCCTCGCAAAACGAAAGGCGGACAGGTGTCCAAATCCATGAAGATCAGCTTCGAAGGCAGCACCGGAGATCTCCTGGCAGGGATCGTGGATGTTCCTGAGGGTCCGGTCCGGGGCTGGGGTGTGTTCTCCCATGGTTTGACCCTCGGCAAGGACAGCCCGTCAGCATCGCGCATCTGCAAGGGTTTGGCGGATCTCGGCGTCGGCATGCTTCGCTTCGACAACCTTGGACTGGGCGACTCCGCCGGCGATTGGTCCGCTGGATCGTTCAGTGTGAAGGTGGCGGACACCATCCGCGCCGCCGGGTTCATGCGCGCCGAAGGCAAGGAAATCTCCCTGCTTGTTGGCCACTCCTTCGGAGGGGCGGCCGTGTTGGCTGCCGCCCTCAGCCTCCCCGAGGTACGTGCCGTTGCGACGGTCGGCGCCCCGTTCCAGCCCAGGCACGTGGAGCACATGTTCGACGCCGAAGTCAGCACGATCCTCAGCGAAGGCAGCGCCGAGGTCAACCTGGGCGGCAGGCGCATGGAGGTCCGCCGGCACTTTGTCGAGGATGTCGAGAAGGCCGACCTCAGGGACTGCATCCGTACCCTGCACAGGCCCCTCATGGTGCTGCACTCCCCCACGGACAACACCGTGGGCATCGACAACGCCAGCGAGATCTTCCAGACTGCACGGCACCCTCGGAGCTTCATTTCGCTCGAAGGCAGTGACCACCTGTTGACGGGCAAAGGACAAGCTGCCCGGGTCGCAGGGATCATCTCCGCCTGGGCCGGGCAGTACCTCGGCGACTAGCGCGGGCCCCAGCCCAACTGACTAGCAATTGTTGTCGTTATGAGGGCTCAAAACGACAACAACTGCTAGCTAGTTGGGGCGCTGGCTCCCTCAGGAGTCCTTTGCGTGGAACGTGCGGGGCGAAGGGTGCCGCGATCCGAGGGCCGGCTTGGGGTGCCCGTGGGCGCTGGTGTCCGCTTCCCTGACGGCCGCCCACGCCCCGGAGACCAAGTAGACCTGGCTGACCAGATTGAACCAGATGAGAAGCCCGATGATGATGGCAAATGAGGCCAGAATGGGATTCCGTCCGGCATTCGCCAGCAACTCCGTGCTGAAGATCTGGAGGATGGTGGTTCCGATGCCGGCCAGCACCGTTCCTTCCACGAAGGCTTGCCGGCGAAGCTTCAAGCGGCCTGCGAAGCGGAACATGATCACCGCCGTCGCCCAGTTGAGGACCAGGGGTACGGCCGTGCGAACGAGCCAGGTGACTGGGCCAGCGACGGCGTCGGCCAAACCGAGCCGCTCGATGATCCATCCGGCTGCTGTCCCGAACACGAGCGAAACACCGGCGCTGACCACCAAGGCTGCGCCGAGCAGCAGGAGGGTACCGGCGTCGCGGGCCTTCATCAGCAGAGGGTTTTCCTGCACGGGCTCCAGACCGCACACCCCGCGGAGACCCTCCCGGATCCCCGCGATCCAGCCGAGAGCAGTAAAGACCGTGACGACGGCGGCTATGACGGCCGTCCAGCCAAGGCCTGTGGGATTCAGGAGATCATGCGGATCCACCAGGCCGTTGCCCCCGCTGGTTTTCAGGAGTCCCGGGGCCGCTGTGGCGACGCTCGAGACGATTGAATCAACTAGTTGGGGTTGCCCGTTGAGGACCAAGCCGGTCACGGCGAATCCGGTGGCCAGCAGGCCTGTGATGGAGAAGAACATGGTGAAGCCTATGCCGGCGCTCAACAACGGACCGTGGCGCAGGTTGTAGAGGTTGAAGGCGCGCATCGGCCGGAAGTTGCTGAGCCGGGCGAGGGCCAGGTTGATGAACGCCGGTATGGTGGCGCCTCTGTTGCCCGAGCGCCGGGCTTTACCCCATTCGACCTGACGATGGATGAGCTGCAGCTTCAGCTGCGCCCCTTCAGTCGGCAGCGGTGGCTTCTCCGCCTGCTGCCGGTCGTTGCGCTGTGCTTTTCCGTGATTGGTCTGCGTCGCCGCCAAAGTCGAGCTCTTCCCGTAGCTGCCAAATGCCGTTGTCGTCGTGCTCGTAAAGTCCCATGCTAACCACAGGGAAGGTGGCGCTGTAGTTCTTGAGCACCGTTTCGGCCTCGTCAAGACTCTCGGGAGCGACGTCGTGCGCTACCGTCACGTGCGGGTGGTAGGGGAAGGGAAGATCGCGTTCCAGGGGGCCGGTCTGTAGTTGTTCGTGCAGGCCTACGCACTCCTCGAAACCGTCTTCGACCTTCAGGAACACCACCGGGGATACCGGCCGGAAGGAGCCCGTGCCGGAAATCGTGATCCTGAATGGTGCCTGGCGCCGCGCGACGTCGCGGACATGCTCAAGGGTGGCTTCCCAGTCCTGGGCAGGGGTAGTGGTCACGAGGGTGATGTGGGCCGGGATCACTTCCGCCATCGGATCGCCAAAGGATGCACGCCATTGCTGCAGTTCCTGGGCGACTTCCCGGGGGAAACCCAGAATGACCCCTACGCACAGGTTGTCCCCGCACGCGCTTGCAGACTGGTGTGCGCCCGTGCCCGGGCGGGCATCAGTGTCCCGGCCGGCTCCCCTTGAACGGGAGCCGACCTGGACGCTGAGCTTGCCAGCCGCGCACATGGCTTTAGCGGATTCCTTGTGCTCCGCCGTACGGCAGGAAGCCCACCTTGGCGTAGACGTCGGCGAGCGTGGCCGAGGCGATCTCGCGGGCTTTGTCCGCTCCGTGAGCCAGGAGCCGGTCGAGTTCTGCCGGATCGGCGAGCAACTCGTTGGCGCGGTCCCGGATCGGCCCGAGGTGGGCCGCAACGAGTTCAGCGAGGTCGACCTTCAGGTGGCCGTACATCTTGCCTTCATAGTCCGCGACGATTTTCTCCACCGTCTGGCCGCTGATGGACGAGTAGATGCTCAGCAGGTTGGACACTCCGGGCTTCGCTTCGCGATCGAAGCGGATTTCCGTGCCGTTATCCGTGACTGCCGACTTGATGCGTTTGGCCGTGACCTTCGGGTCATCGAGCAGGTTGATCAGGCCGGCCGGCGACTCCGCGGATTTGGACATCTTGGCCGTGGGGTTCTGGAGATCGTAGATCTTGGCCGTTTCCTTCTGGATAAAGGCCTGCGGCACCTGGAATGTCTCGCCGTAGCGGCTGTTGAAACGCTGGGCGAGGTCGCGGCTGAGCTCAATGTGTTGCCGCTGGTCTTCGCCTACGGGCACCCCGTGTGGCTGGTACAGCAGGATGTCGGCCGCCTGCAGGATCGGGTAGGTGAAGAGCCCGACGCTCGCGTGGTCCGAGCCGTGTTGCAGCGACTTGTCCTTGAACTGGATCATGCGCGATGCTTCGCCGAAGCCCGTGATACAGCCCAGGACCCACGCCAGCTGGGCATGTTCAGGCACCTGGGACTGGACGAACAGGGTGCACTTGTTGACGTCTACACCGCCGGCGATGTACTGCGCAGCGGTGACGCGCGTACGGCGAGCCAGCTCGGCGGGATCCTGCGGCACCGTAATGGCATGCAGGTCCGGGATGAAGAAGATGGCGTCGTACTCGTCCTGCATGCGGACCCAGTTGACCAGGGCACCGAGGTAGTTGCCCAGGTGGAGGGAGTCAGCAGAGGGCTGCATGCCGGACAGCACGCGGTGCTTCGCCCCGGCGGCCAGTTTGGTTGATGTTGCCTTGGCTGCGGCTGCAGCGGGTTCAGTCGTGGTGGAACTGGTCATGAGGAAACTTTCGAAAGCCTAGAGCTGGTAGTCGACTACCAGCGGTGCGTGGTCGGAGAAACGGGTGTCCCATGACGGCGCCCGGTCGACGACGGCCGAAAGTGCGGCTGCCGCGAGTCCGGGAGTGGCCATGTGGTAGTCGATGCGCCAGCCTGTGTCAGTGTCAAAGGCCTTACCGCGCTGAGACCACCAGGTGTAGGGGCCATCGACATTTCCTGCCAGGCCCCTGTGGACATCCCTCCATCCGATCTCGTCGCCGAAGAAGCGGTCGAAGTACGCGCGCTCCTCAGGAAGGAAACCGGCACGCTTGGTGTTGCCCTTCCAATTCTTGATGTCCAGCTCCGTATGGCCCACGTTCAGGTCGCCGACCACCAAGGCATGCTCGCTGTGCTTGGCAAGTTCCGGAAGCCTCGTGGTCATAATGTCCAGGAAGCGGTACTTGTCCACCTGCTTGGGTGTGTCCACTTCGCCGGAGTGCACATAGGCGCTGACGACCGTCAGGGTAGTGTCCTTGCCGCCGCCGTCCCGAACGACGTAGTCCGCCTCGACCCAGCGCCCAGTCGTGGCGAAGTAGTCGTCGCCGATACCCACGCGGGTGGCGACGGGTTCCTGCCGGGAGGCAATCGCAACGCCGGCGCGGCCCTTTGCCTCGGCTTCGGCGTGCAGGATGTACCAGCCTTCGCCGATGAGCTGGTGGACCACCTCATCGGGCGCGCGGACTTCCTGCAGACACAGGATGTCGACGTCGCGCGGTTCCAGCCACTCCGCCATGCCCTTCTTGTAGGCGGCGCGAATGCCGTTGACGTTGACCGTTGCGATGCGAAGGAAGTCCTTCTTCAATGCCGAGCTCACCCCGTCCACTCTAGTCGATGATGGTGCCCGAGACGGGCTCGTCGCCGCCGCCGGATGACTTGATCATGTCCCGGGCATTGCTTGACGTGATGGCGATGGTTTCCAAGGCGCGGTTGATCGTGTCCTGATCGGCGGCGTCGCCCTTGGCGCGTTCGTCCTCCACCACGCGGACCTGCACCTGGACAATCTTGAAAGAGTGGTCCAGTTTGAGGTCCCGCATTTCGTCAGCTTCGCTCCGTTCCGAGACCACCCGTGTGCCACCGTGGTCGGCGCTCGACGACGACGGCGCCCGGCCGGTTGCCGCGTTGAAGGCGTTCTGGGCCTCGGTGAGTTTTTCACCGGCCCGCCTGGCGGCCTTCTGGATGCTGAAGACCACGAAAGCGGCGAGCGCGAGCCAGCCGAAGGAGACAACCGCAACGATCCAACCGACGACGTCGTTGTGGTTGGCGGCGAAGATCACGGCCACCAGGAAAGCGATGAGCACCACGGTCATGCCCAGTCCACCGATGCGGAAGCCTTTGAAAGGGCTCCTGGCGGAAGCGGACGAGGGAACAGATGACGGGGAGTCGCCGAGGGATCGCATGCACCCATTGTCGCAAACTCCGCGCGGCGAACCGCCCGCTTCCACCCCCGGCGAACAGCCCGCGCCGCTATTTCAGGAAGAGCTTGCGCAACCTTCCGGTAGTGAGCGTGATGCCGAGTCCGATCATCACGAGGTAGTAGGCGATATGGACTGCCGTGGCCGGGCTGAAGGAGCCGATGCTGATCTGCCGCAGGAGTTCCACCCCATGCCAGAGGGGCATTGCTTGGATGAGCCACTGGATGTACTGCGGATAGACGCTCAGCGGGTAGAAGGTAGCGCTGAAAAGGAACATGGGCAGCATGAAGAAGTTGATCCAGTCCATCTGCTGGAACGTCTTCATGAAGCTGGTGATGCCCATGCCGAAACTCGCAAAGCCGAAAGCGATCAGTACTGAGGCGGGGATGACGAGGATGGCCCATGGCGTGGTGATGATTCCCATGACGGCCATGACGGCCGTGAACCCCGTGGCATACAGGAGTCCGCGCAGCAGGGCCAGGAAGATCTCCCCGATGGCTACGTCCAACGGCCCGAGGGAGGTGTAGAGCATTCCTTGGTACAGCTTGGCGAAGTTCATCTTGAAAAAGACGTTCCAGGTGGAGTCGTAGACGGCGCCGTTCATGGCGGACACGGCCAGGAGCGCGGGCGCGATGTACGCCGCATAGCTGATTTCCTGGCCGCCCGGTCCCGCCACGGTACCCACAATCGGGCCGAGTCCCACGCCCATCGAAATCAGGTAGAGCACCGGCTCGAAGAATCCGGATACCAGGATCAACCACGTGCTGCTTTTCGCTGCCATGAGGCCCCGGGACACAACAGCAAGCGCGTTGCGGGAGTACAGCGGGCCGAAGGTACGTTCACGGGCGGCGTCGGTGGCGCTGTGGCCTCCGGTAAGAACGCTCATGCTCCCATCCTCCTGACGAACTGGCGCCGCGTCAGCGTCCAGCCTGCGGCGGCGGCGCCCACAAGGAACAGGACGTGGGCCAGGGTCAACAAGGGATTCTCCTCGAGTCCGTAGGTGAAGACGCGGCCAAGCTGAGTGCCGTGCCAGACCGGGGAGATCCAACCGATCCAGCGCACTCCAAGCGGCAGCGAATCCAGCGGGAAGAAGGTGCCCGAAAACAGGAACAGCGGCACCACGATGAAGCGCTGCACCAGCGCGAACTGGCCGGAGTCTTTGGTGATGGTCGAGGCATAGGCCATGAGCGGCAGCCCGAAGGACAGTCCGGCCACCGTGGCAACTATCGCCGACACCCAACCCCACGGACTCGGCGAGGCACCGAACATGGCCACGATGGCGAAGTACACCACCGATTGCACCAGGAACTTCAAGGCACTCGCCATGATGTGGCCCGCGGCGATCTGCTGCGGTACCAGCGGGGAGGCGTGCGGGCCAAAGAACACGCGGCGCCACTTGAAGCCGTCCATGATCGGGTAGGAAAAGTCTCCCGACGCCGTCATGACCGCGGATGAGACCAACAATGCCGGCGCGATGAAGGTCAAATAGTTCACTCCACCGAACACCGCTGCGCTGTTCGCATCCACGAGGCTCGCCAGCCCGACTCCCATGGCGAACAGGTAGGCCACCGGCTGCCCCACGCTGTACAGGAACACGGACCAGCCGTAGCCACGCATCACTCGGAGGACCTGCTCGGCGTAGAAGAAAGATCCCCAGCGCTTCGCCCGGCTGGCTGAGACGGCAGGCGAGTGGGCGCTAGTCAACGAGGCTCCGTCCGGTCAGCCGGAGGAAGACGTCCTCCAGCGAAGAACGCCGCACCAGCGACGTCAGGGGACGGAGCCGGCGTGCGGAGACTTGCTCCAGGGCCGATTCGCCGTCGTTCGCGTAGATGAGCACCCGGTCCGGGAGCGTCTCGACGCGTTCGCCGATGCCCGCGAGTTCGGCGCCGATAGTGGCGTTGCGTTCCGAACCGAAGCGCAGTTCCAGCACCTCGCGCGTGGAATATTCGCGGATCAGGCTGGCAGGCGAACCTTCGGCCATGATCCGGCCCTTGTCCACCACGATCAGCCGGTCGCAAAGCTGTTCGGCCTCGTCCATGTAGTGCGTAGTGAGGATCAGCGTGACACCTTGCTCCTTGAGCCTGAACAGCCGGTCCCAAAGGATGTGGCGCGCCTGCGGGTCCAGTCCCGTAGTGGGCTCGTCCAGGAGCAGGATCTTCGGCTCGTTGATCAGCGAGCGGGCAATCGTGAGGCGCCGTTTCATGCCGCCCGACAGGGCATCGACCCTCGACTTGGCCTTGTCCGTCAGCTGGGCGAACTCGAGCAGTTCATCAGCCTTGGGGCGCAAGTAGCTCAAGGGCAAGCCGAAGTAGCGGCCATAGACAATCAGGTTTTCGCGGACCTTCAGTTCCTCGTCCAGGTTGTCCTGTTGCGGTACCACTCCGAGGTGCGCGCGGACTTCCGGCCCGTGGGTTTCCGGGTCCAGGCCCATGATGCTGAGCTTCCCGGACGTGCGCTGGGAGACTCCGCCGATCATTTTCATGGTGGTCGATTTGCCGGCACCGTTGGGGCCAAGCAGGCCGAAGGACTCCCCTGCCGGGACCTCGAACGAGATTCCGTCGACGGCGATGAGCTCGCCGTAGCTCTTGGTGAGGTTTTCGGCGGTGATGACTGCGGGTGGGTTCATCTGGAAGCTGGCTGACGTGGAGGAAGATCGGGTGGCTTCATTGTGCACCCCAGCAGACTAGTAGAGCCAAGGAATACGTGAAAGAGGTATTCCGCAATTTTCTGGACTAACCTGCTGGACCCTTCGCGACATTCTGCTGGATCATTCCGCACCTCAGGCCCTGGAACCGCGTGGTTCCAGGGCCTGAGGGTTTATCCAGCGGAGTGATCCAGCAGAATCCGTCGGTTCATCACTTCGTGGGATGTGCCCGCAGCACTTCCAGGCGTTGGCGGTACTCGGTCTCGTCGATTTCGCCCCGTGCGTAGCGCTCCCTCAGCACGCTTTCGGCGCCCTGTGTTGCTGCCCAGTAGTGGTTCCGGCGCCACATCCGGCGGCCGAAAAAGATGAAGAATCCGATCACGAGGAACCAAAACAGCGGGATCAGGAGGAAAAACGGCCAGAAGACGAATCCGTCCCCCGGTCCGTGGACGACGACGTCGGCGGGCAGCTGCGCGGCCGCGGCGCCGATGGTGGTGCTCAGTGATGTCAACATGTCCAGTCCAAACTCTCAACAGGCCGTATCTCGGCTCTGTTTCCAGTCTTGTTTTTGGCCCGTCGAAACGCGTCGGCCACCGGGAGTCACTTGCGGCCAGCTGCCTACTCCCCCGGGAGACTGCAGGCCAGGGCTAGCTGCTCCAACCCGGCCGCACCAGGCCGGACTCGTACGCGAGCACCACCAATTGCGCACGGTCACGCACCAGCAGTTTGGTCATGATCCGTGAAACGTGCGTCTTTGCCGTGAGCGGGGTGATGAACAGCCGCTCGGCGATCTCTGCGTTGTTCAGGCCCTCGCCAACCAACGCCAGAACTTCCCGTTCGCGCTCGGTAATTTGCTCCAGCGGCACTGTCTTCGACGCCGCCTTGCTGTGCAGGGCAAGCTGGGCCATGATGCGGCGTGTCACCGACGGCGAAAGGAGGGCGTCGCCGTCGTGCACTACCCGCACGGCCCGGATCAGTTCCTCCGGTTCGGTGTCCTTGACGAGGAAGCCCGCGGCGCCCGCGCGCACGGCTTCGGCGATGTATTCGTCCAGCTCGAAGGTCGTGAGGATGATAATGCGCGTGTGCGCGAGTTGTGGGTTGGCCAGGATTTGCCGGGTTGCGGCCAGCCCGTCGCCATCCGGCATGCGGATGTCCATGAGCACGACGTCGGGTGCCTCACGCTCGGCCAGCCTGACGGCGTCCCGGCCGGTACCGGCTTCGGCCACCACCTCCATGTCCGGTTCGGCGTCCAGGAGGGCCCGGAATCCCGCCCGGATAAGGTTCTGGTCGTCGGCGAGCAGCAAGCGGATCATCGTTGGTGTCCTCCCTCGTGGGGGTTCAGTGGAAGGTTCGCTTCCACGCGCAGCCCGGGCTCCAGCGGCGTCAGGCCAAGCGTGCCGCCCAGCGCCTCGACGCGCTCCCGCATGCCCCTCAGCCCGTTCCCGGCGGGCGCTCCGCGGAGGCCTCCGCCGTCGTCGTCGATCCGCACCCTCAGCGCGTTCCCGGACCATTCGAGAAGTACGACGGCGGACGCCGCACCTGAGTGCCTGCGGACGTTGCTCAGCCCTTCCTGGACGGTCCGGTAGGCCGCTTCCTGCTGGCCTGGGCCCACGCGTTCCGGGTCTACGGAGTTTTCGAACCGCACCTCTAGGCCGCCTCGCCGCGCGTCGTCGACGAGTTCCGGGATCCGCCCCAGGCTTGGCGGAGCCGAGGGACTCAGCGGGGCGTCGTCGCGCAGCACACCGAGGAGCTGGCGGACTTCGGCCAAGGACTCCTTGCTCGCGGCCTTGATGGCCTCCAGCGCCGGGCGGAGCTTCTCGGGATCGTTCGTTCCCAGATGGAGCGCCACAGAGGCTTGGACGTTGATCATCGACAGGGAGTGCGCCACCACATCGTGGATATCGCGGGCGAGCGTGAGGCGGTACTCGTCCCGTTCGGCCTGTTTCGCGGCCTCCCGCCGTCGCCGGTATTCGGCCATCCGTTCGCCCCGGCGTCGGAAGCCTTCACCGATCAGGACAAGGATCGCGGCCCAGGCGACACCGGCAGAGGCCCGGACCAGCCCCGTCTCATCTCCGGCGAGGACAGTCATCAGAACGACGGCCGCGGCGGAAATCCCGGCCCCGAGCCAGGCCTGCCAGCGCAGCCCCGCGGCAGCAGTGAGGATGATCGAGAGAGCCAGGGACAGCACTATCGGACCCCAGGCGTAACCGAGGAGCAGATAGACGGACGCGGCCGGGAGGGTGATCGGGAGCATGACGGCCGGCCTGCGGGTCCGGAAAGCCAAGGCCACCGGTCCCGCCAACAGCAAGATGAAGGCGAGCGGGTCCAAGGGGCGCAGGGTGGCCTGGTGGCTCGCTGAAAAGACGGTCCCCAAGACCTGGATCAGCGCCACCGCGATCACGATGAAACTCGTGGGAGGACCCTGGAAACGCCGCTGCATGCTTCGAGCCTAGCCGCGGAGGGCGCCGACGTCGTCGGGTTAACGGTGTAGGGCGCCTACTCCCGCGGGAGTAGGCGCCCTACACGGCGGTGGGGAGCACAATCAGGCGACGCCGGAGGCGCTTCGCGCTGCCACTTGGCGTTCGGCGGCTTCGACCACGTTGGTCATGAGCAGCGCCACGGTCATGGGGCCCACGCCGCCGGGGTTCGGCGAAATCCAGCCGGCTACCTCGGCAACGGCGGGATCGATGTCCCCGTGGACCTTGCTCTTGCCCGTCTCGGGGTCGGTTTCACGGGTGACACCGACGTCGAGCACGGCCGCGCCCGGCTTCACGTCCGCAGGCTTGACGATGTGCTTGGCACCCGCCGCGCCGACAATCACGTCCGCCTGCCGCAGCAGCTCCGAGAGGTTCTTGGTGCCGGTGTGCGTGAGCGTCACGGTGGCGTTCACGGCCCGCCGCGTGAGCAGCAGTCCGATCGAGCGGCCGATGGTGACCCCGCGGCCGACCACCACGACGTGCTTGCCGGCGAGGCTGTAGCCGTTGCGCTGCAGGAGCTCGATGACGCCGCGCGGCGTGCATGGCAGCGGCGAGGTGATCTCTCCGTTGACGTTGAGCACCAGCCGGCCCAGGTTGGTCGGGTGCAGGCCGTCGGCATCCTTGGCGGGGTCGATCCGCTCGAGGATGGCGTCGGTGTCCAGGTGCTTGGGCAGTGGCAGCTGCACGATGTAACCGTGGCAGGCGGGGTCCGCGTTGAGTTCGTCGATGAGGTCCTCGACCTGCGCCTGGGTGGCGTCCGCCGGAAGCTCACGCTGGATCGAGTTCATCCCGATCTCCACGGACTGCTTGTGCTTCATGGACACGTAAAGCTGCGAAGCAGGGTCCGCACCGACGAGCACAGTGGCAATGCCCGGAGTTACGCCGCGGGCCCTCAGGGCAGCTACACGCTCAGTCAGCTCAGACTTGATGGCGGCAGCGGCGGCCTTGCCGTCAAGGATCTTCGCGGTCTGCGCCATGGACGGGTTCACCACTGCTCGTGCTGCGGGTACAGCGGGAAGTCAGCGGCGAGCTTGTCGACGCGGGCCTGCAATGCTTCGACGTCGGTAGCGGAACCGGCCTTCAACGCCGAAGCGATGATCTCGGCAACCTCGGCGAACTCGGTGGCTCCGAAGCCGCGGGTAGCCAGGGCCGGGGTACCGATGCGCAGGCCCGAGGTGACCATCGGCGGGCGGGGGTCGAACGGAACGGCGTTGCGGTTGACGGTGATGCCCACGGAGTGAAGGAGGTCTTCGGCCTGCTGGCCGTCCAGCTGCGAGTTGCGCAGGTCCACGAGGACCAGGTGCACGTCGGTGCCGCCGGTCAGAACGGAAACACCAGCTTCAGCGACGTCGGCCTGGTTGAGGCGATCGGCGATGATCTTGGCGCCTTCGAGGACGCGCTCCTGCCGCTCCTTGAACTCCTCGCCGGCGGCGATCTTGAAGGCAACGGCCTTGGCGGCGATCACGTGCATGAGCGGGCCGCCCTGCTGGCCCGGGAACACGTTGGAGTTGAGCTTCTTGGCCCATTCCTGCTTAGCGAGGATCACGCCGGAACGGGGGCCGGCCAGCGTCTTGTGCACCGTGGAGGTCACGACGTCGGAATGCGGCACCGGGCTCGGGTGCAGGCCGGCTGCGACGAGGCCCGCGAAGTGGGCCATGTCCGTCCAGAGGAGCGCGCCAACCTCGTCGGCGATGGAACGGAAGGCTGCGAAATCGAGGTGGCGCGGGTAAGCGGACCAGCCGGCGATGATGACCTGGGGCTTCTCGGCAATGGCTTGTTCGCGGAGCTTGTCCATGTCCACGCGGAAGGTGTCTTCTTCAACCTGGTAGGCAGCCACGTTGTAGAGCTTCCCGGAGAAGTTGAGCTTCATGCCGTGGGTCAGGTGGCCGCCGTGGGCAAGGGAAAGGCCGAGGATCTTGTCACCTGGAGTGATCATGGCGGACAGGGCTGCGGCGTTGGCCTGCGCACCGGAGTGCGGCTGGACGTTGGCGTACTCGGCGCCGAAGAGCGCCTTCACGCGGTCGATGGCCAGTTGCTCGGCGACGTCCACGTATTCGCAACCACCGTAGTAGCGGCGGCCCGGGTAGCCTTCGGCGTACTTGTTGGTCAGGACCGAGCCCTGGGCTTCCATGACGGCGCGGGGCGCAAAGTTCTCGGAAGCGATCATTTCCAGGGTGCCGCGCTGGCGGCCGAGTTCCTGTTCCAGAACTGCTGCGATCTCGGGGTCGAGCTCGGCAAGCGGCTGGTTGCTGATGGTCGCGGAGGTGATGGTGGTGGTGGTCACGAAGATCTCCTGGATAGGCAACGGGTATTTCTACAGGTCAGGCTACCGGCTGGGTTTTTTCCATGCCTTTGATTACGGGGCATGGCACAGCGACAGTAAAACGTGACCCTCGGCCCAGGCGTACGATCCGTGGTCTTCAAAATGCCGCTCCCTGGTGGTGCACCACCCAACGCCAGTCGCGACGACTTAAACAGTACAACAGGTGCGCAACGGTAGGCTTTAGCTGTGACTGACTCCACCCTGCCTACGTCTTTTGTTGTAACCCTGTCCTGCCCGGACCGGCCCGGAATTGTGCACGCCGTTGCAGGGGCTTTGTTGGAGGCCGGCTGCAACATCGCAGATTCCCAGCAATACGGCAGCCCCAGCACGGGAAACTTCTTCATGCGGGTGGAAGCCACAACTTCTTCGAGCCAGGCTGAACTGAGTTCGGCGCTGTCCCCGGTGGCCGAAGAATTCGGCATGAAGTGGCAAATCAACCCGGTGGGCCAGAAGGTCCGTACCCTGATCCTGGGTTCAAAGGACGCACACTGCCTCAACGACCTGCTCTTCCAGCAACGCTCAGGAACCCTCCCCATCGAGGTGCCGGCCATCGTCTCCAACCACCGGGACCTCGAAGGCCTGGCGGAGTTCTATGGGATCCCCTTCCACCACATCCCGGTCACCCCGGACACCAAGCCGCAGGCCGAGGCGAAGCTGCTCGCACTCATCCATGAGCACGGCATCGAGCTGACCGTCCTGGCGCGCTACATGCAAGTACTCTCCAACGAGCTCTGCTCCGAGCTCAACGGCAAGGCCATCAACATCCATCACTCCTTCCTGCCGTCCTTCAAGGGCGCCAAGCCCTACCACCAGGCGCATGCCCGGGGCGTGAAGATCATCGGGGCCACTGCGCACTACGTCACGGCGGACCTCGACGAGGGTCCGATCATCGAGCAGGAAGTCATCCGGGTGGACCACGCACGCACGGCCGAGCAATTCGTGCAGATGGGCCGCGACGTCGAGGGCCGCACGCTGGCACAGGCTGTGCAGTGGCACGCAGAGCACCGCGTCCTGCTCGACGGCACCCGCACAGTGGTGTTCAACTAGGCGCCCCACCCAACCAGCTCCCCACCCAACTAACTCGCAGTTGTTGTCGTTTAGAGGCCTCATAACGACACCTACTGCTAGTTAGTTGGGTGTTCTACGCTGGGTCCATGGACGGGACCCGAAGGGCCTTCAGCGACGAAGCCGACTATCACGAGGCGAACCTGGCCGTTTACTACGACCGGCAGGCCGGCATCCAGAACACCCGCGCCATGACCCCGCGTCGGACGGAATGCCGCGACTGGTTTATCCGCCTGCTCAAGGAAGAACACAGGCACTCGCTGTTCGAACTAGGCTGCGGCACAGGCGTCGAAGGCTTGGAATTCGTGCGGGCCGGATTGCACTACACCGGCGTCGACCTGTCCGAGGAGAGCATCCACGTTGCCCGTGCCAAAGGGCTCGACGCCAGCGTTGCCAGCGGCCGGTCCCTGCCGTTCGCCGATGCTACTTTCCCGGCCGTGTGGACTATGAGCACCCTGCTGCACGTGCCCAACGCGGTAATCCACGACGTCGTCAGTGAACTCGTGCGGGTCAGCGCGGCTGGCGCGCCAATCGCCGTCGGACTCTGGTCCGGTGACGATGAGGAAGTCCTCAACCCCGAGGACGAAGACGAGCCGCGGCGGTTCTTCAGCCGGCGGAGCGATGACACCCTGCACCGCATCTTTGGCGCGCACGGCGACGTCGAGCGCTTTGAGACCTGGCCCGAGGGCACAGGAGTCGAGTCGGGACCCGGCGCCGGGAACTGGACGCAGCATTACCAGTTCCTGGTCCTCCGGACTCCTTCGCTTGGGCCCACGCCGCCAGGGTTCCCTGGCCGAGCGAAGCGAGGTTAGGCAGGCGCCGTCATCTAGGCTTGCCCCATGGCTCCCATTTACACGTTCGCCGGGGATACCCCGGCCATCCATGACACCGCCTTCGTGGCACCCACGGCTTCCATCATCGGCAAGGCAACCCTCGGCCAGGACTCGAGCGCCTTCTATGGTGTGTCAGTCCGTGCCGACACCGCCGCCATCAGCGTCGGTGCCGGCTCGAACCTCCAGGACAATGTGGTCCTGCACGCCGACCCCGGCTTCCCCTGCACCGTCGGCGAGCGCGTCAGTGTCGGCCACAGCGCCGTCGTCCACGGATGCACCGTTGAGGACGACTGCCTCATTGGCATGAGCGCCACCATCCTGAACGGAGCCGTGATCGGTACGGGTTCGCTGGTGGCCGCGGGCGCCGTCGTGCTTGAGGGAACTGTCATCCCGCCGCGTTCCTTGGTTGCGGGCGTGCCTGCCAAGGTGCGACGCGAACTGAGCGAAGAAGAGCTCGACGGCGTGAAGCGCAACGCAGCGCACTACCGGGAGCTAGCGGCGGCGCACCGCGGGATGCACGCGCAGGGTTAGTCCAGGCTGATCGGCCCCAGCTCGTCCAACAGGTCACCGGGACCGGGGTTGCCTGCCGCGGACGAACCACCGAGGTGGTTCACCACGCCCCACACAGCGTTCAGCCCTGTGGTGACGGCGCCTTCGGCCCAGCCTGCGGTGAACGAGACGTCGTCGCCCGCAAGGAAGATGCCTCGCTGGCTCTCCGGCAGCTTGTCCTGCTTGAAGTGCGTGAACAGGCGCTGCTGGTAGCGGTAGTGCCCTGGCAGGTTGGCCTTGAAGGCACCCATGAAGTTGGGGTCGGCCTCCCAGGAAACGGTGATGGGCTGGCCCACGATGTGGCTCGCGATGTCCACACCCGGATAGATCTGCTCGAGCGAGTGCAGCATGAGCTTGACGCGTTCCTCGGCGCTGAGCGAGAGCCACTTCAGGGCGTCGTCGTTCCACGTATAGGAGAGCAGGATGACGGCAGGCTTGTCCGGGCCGTCGTCGAGCAGGTACGTCGCCCGGTTGAGCCGGTCGGTCAGCGTCATGGACAACACTTCGCGGCCCGTTTCGGGGTCGATGTCCTTCCAGAACGGTCGGTCCACCATGACGAAGGTCTTGGACGACTGCATGTAGTGCGAGCGTTCGATCGCGGTCCACAGTTCCGAGGGGAACAACGATTCCTGGGTGTGGATGCGCGTGGACAGCAGCCAGGACTGGCAGGTGGTCACGACGGCGGAGTACCCGGTTTCGCGGCCCCAACGCTCGCGCACCATGAGGTCGCCGTCCGCTCCGCGCTCGATGCGGTCCACGGCTCCGCGCGGGGAACCGGAATGCAACGATGCGAGCGAGGTGCCCTCGGGCCAGTGGGCCATGCCCGACGGCGCGTGGTGCCAGAGTGCCTCGGGGAGCCGTTGCGCTCCCCCGGTGATGAGGCGGTGCTGGTCATCGGCGTCGGTGTAGACGACGCGCAGGATTTCGAGGATGGAGTTGGGGAAGTCGGTGTCCCAGCCACCCGTGCCGAAACCTACTTGGCCGAAGGCCTCGCGGTGCGCGAATCCGGCGTCCTTGAAGGACGTGCTTGCGGCGATGAATCCGTAGAAGGTCTGTTCGTCGAGCAGCGGGAGCAGCCCGTTCCATAGCTCCTTGATGCGCTTGGTGTCGCGGACCCGGATCGCCTCCTGCATTTCCTGGAACGCGGCGCCGTCATTCACTGCGGCCTTCCAGGCTGCGGCAACCTCGTGGAAGAACTCCGGCAGCTCAGCCGACGTGGCGGCGTAGTGCTTCTGTCCGGCCAACTCGATCACGGTGCTCGATGTTGCCGGGGCAAGCGGGTTGGGGAATTCCTGGGTGTCCAAGCCGAGGAGTTCCACGTAGTGGTAGAACGCCTTTCCGGACACCGGGAAGCGCATGCCACCGAGGTCTGCCACCACTCCGGGAGCGGACGGGAAGCTCGCGGTGCGCAACCGCCCGCCGATTTGGTCGGCCTCGTAGACAACGGGGCGCAGCCCGAGCTTCATGAGCTCGTAGGCCGTCACGAGTCCCGAAAGGCCCGCACCGATCACCGCGACCTCTGTGCCGTACAGTTCCGGCGGAATGACCGCCAGCCCGTCGGGGTGGGCCAGGTAGTGGTCGTAGCTGAACGGGAAGTCCGGGTTCAGCATGGTGATGGGAGCGTCGGCCGGCGTTGCTTGGGAAATTCCGGCGTCCCCCGCGCGGGGTGTGGGTTCCGTGGGCAATTCGGTGGCGATGGTCATGAAAGTTCTGCCTTCACAGTTTCCGGGTCGGCGACCCTGGCGGATAGTTCACGGTATTCCTGTTCGGTCAGGGCCGCTACCTTGGAGTTCCGGCGTCCATAGCCGAAGTAGAGGGCGATCCCCACGAGCATCCAGCCACCGAACACCACCCAGGTGTCGGCACCCAGGTTGGCCATGAGGTAGGCACACATGAGGGTGCCGAGGACGGGGGTGATCGGGTAGAGCGGTACGCGGAAGCTGCGCTTGAGCTCCGGGCGGTTGCGCCGCAGGTAGATGACGGCGACGTTGACCAGCGCGAACGCGAAGAGGGTGCCGATGCTGGTGGCGTCGGCCAGCGCGCCGAGCGGGACAAGCCCAGCGGTGAGTGCGACGGCGGTGCCCACGATGAGCGTTCCGGCCACCGGAGTGCCGGTGCGCGGGGAGATCCGGCCGAAGACTTCAGGGACCAGTCCGTCGCGGGACATGGAGAGCAGGATGCGGGTCTGGCCGTAGAGCACGGTCAGGACGATGCTGGCGATGGCGAGCACGGCACCGATGGAGAAGACGAGCGCGATCCAGGGTTGGTGGGTGGTTTCCTCGAGGATCTGGACGAGGGCTGCCTCTGTGCCGCCGAACCATTCCCAGGGCCGGGCACCGATTGCGGCCACGGCAACCAGGACGTAAATGCTGGTCACGATCACCATGGAGAGCAGGATGGCCCGGGGCAGGTCTCGCTTGGGGTTGCGGGCTTCTTCGCCAGCGGTGGAAGCGGCGTCGAAACCGATGTAGGAGAAGAACACCCGGGATGCTGCGGCCGAAACGCCTGCGGCACCCATCGGCATGAGAGGTTCGAAGTTGCCGGCGTTGAACGCGGTGAACGCAACGGCGCAGAAGAACAGCAGGATGACAATCTTGATGGTCACGATCGCAGTGTTGATCCAGGCGCTTTCCTTGGCGCCGCGCACCAGCAGGACCATGGCAAGGACCACGATCAGCATGGCCGGCACGTTGACCACGCCGCCGCTGCCCGGTGGCTGGGACATCGCGTCCGGCAGGAACTGCCCGAACGCGGAAAGTGTTTCGTTCACGTATTGCCCTGCGCCGACGGCCACGGCAGCCACGGAGACCGCGTATTCGAGGACGAGGCACCAACCACAGATCCAGGCCATGCCCTCGCCCATCGTGGCATAGGAGTAGGAATAGCTGGACCCGGCGACGGGCACGAGGCCTGCCATTTCGGCGTAGGACACGGCCGAGAACAGGGCGGCCAGCCCAGCGACCACGAAGGAAATCCAGACCGCGGGTCCGGCCAGCGGCACGGATTCACCCAGGATCACCAGGATGCCGGTACCCAGGGTCGCGCCGACGCTGATCATCGTCAGCTGGAGGACGCCGAAACTGCGGACCAGCGGCGTACCGCTTTCGCTGCTTCCGGCTTCGCTGACCATTTGCCCGATCGGCTTGCGGCGCAGGAGCTGCGAACCGAGCCCCGGGCGGCGGGCGGCATTGCCTGCATCCGCATTCGTGGCGTGCGTTGGCTTGGTCTGGGTGGAGGTAGGCACAGTCACCGTTGACGTCCCTTCAGAGTAGTTGGCGGTTTCCCCTGACAACCGTAAGCCTGTGAGCCAGCTCTCACGGCGGTGCAAAATGACCTATAGTAATCAACCATGAGACGTATTGCACAATCAGAAACGACGCCCGGAGCGGCGCTTTCCGGGCATGTCAGCGTTGATCTGTCTGCGATTTCAGACAACATCAAGGCCCTCAAAAGGCGCACCGCCGCGCCGCATTTCATGGCCGTCGTCAAGGGGAACGGCTACGGTCACGGCCTCGTCGATGTGGCCCGCACGGCGGTGGCGGCAGGGGCTGATTGGCTCGGAACGGCCCAGTTGAGCGAAGCCATTGCACTTCGCCAGGCGGGCATCACCGTGCCGGTCCTGTCGTGGCTATATCTGGCATCCCAGACCAGCGCGACCATCCGCGAGGCACTCGAGTACGACGTCGACGTTTCGCTTGGGAGCGTCGGTCAACTTGAGGTGCTGGCCGGGATCGCGGAGCAATTGGGCCGCCCCGCCGTCGTGCACCTGGAGCTGGACAGCGGCCTCAGCCGCGGCGGCGCGCGGAAGGAAGACTGGCCCGAACTCGTGGCCCGGGCACGCAAGGCGGAGCAGGACGGCACGGTGCTTGTCCGCGGCATCTGGACCCACTTGGCCTGGGCCGACGTTCCCGCCCACCCCGGCAACGCCGCGGCCGTCGCGGAGTTCGAAGACGCAGTTGGCGAAGCCCGCGCTGCCGGACTGGACCCGCAGCTGCGGCACGTGTCGAGCTCGGCCAACATCCTGGACCGGCCCGAATTCCACTTCGACATGGTCCGCGCCGGACTGGCGATTTACGGCTTGGCCCCAGCGGACCATCTGGATCCCGCCGACTTCGGACTCCGCCCCGCTTTGAGCGTCACCGCGCCGCTCGTCATGGTCAAGAAAGTCCCGGCGGGGACTGGCGTCAGCTACGAACACCAGGCCATCACGCATGAGCCGCGCTACCTCGGACTCATCCCCCTCGGCTACGCCGATGGTATCCCCAAGGGCATCAGCGGCCGGAGCCTGGTCCATATCGCCGGCCGGAGGGTCCCGGTGATCGGCAAGGTGTGCATGGACCAGTTCATGGTGGACCTCGGCCCGGACGCGTCCGGAATCGAGGTCGGAGACATAGCGGTCTTGTTCGGCGATCCCGCTGGAGGGGCTGCGAGCGCCGATGACTGGGGTGCCGCCATCGGAAGCCATGGTGACGAGATCATCAACCGGATCGCACCGCGACTCCCCCGTGTATATGAGTCCGGTGCCTACGAGTGCCCCGATTACCAGGAGGCAGCGAGCGATGTCGCCTGAGCCGACCCCCAGCCGCCTAAGTTTCGTCACGCTTGAGCAGTTTCTGAAGCAGCTGCCGCCCGAGTTGGAGATACTCCACGACGGGGGCAGCGGCGGGGAACTGCTGCGCTGGGTTGAACCCAGCGAACTGGACGACCCCACGCCCTACCTGCCGGAAGGGGAGTTCCTGCTGACCGCGGGGCTCCCTTTCCTGGGAGAAGGCGGGTCCAGCGAGAACGTCGATGCTTACGTGAAGCGGCTGGTGGGGGCCAAAGTGGCGGCGCTGGGCTTCGGGATCAGGCCGTATTTCGACGCCGTCCCGTCCGAGCTGCTGAAAGCGTGCCGCCGGCACAAGCTCACCTTGATCGAGATTCCCGAGTCCATCCCGTTCGCAGCGATCGGCTTAGAGTTCTCCCAGCTCCTGGAATCGGACAATGCGAAGGTCTTCCGCCAGCTCGCGGACACCAACCGGCAACTCATGCGGGCGGTCCTCTCCCCTCGGCCTGAACACGAGCTGCTCGCCGCTTTGGTCCAGAAGGTGCCCGTCTGGGCACTTCTGGTCGGAGCGGACGGGCGGGTACGTGCGCGCGCCCACGCTGCCGGCGGCAGCACCGGCGTCGAGCATTCACTGCTGGAGCCCATGCTGGAACGGCTCCTTTCGGGCAGCGGGCCGCGAGTCGAGATGGACGGCTTTGAGCAGCCGGGATCGGAGAGGGTCTTTGGCCACCCGCTGCGGAGCACCAAGGACGCCAACCTCGGCGCCCTGATCCTGGGCTCGGACGCTGCGCTGACTCCCGCCCAGAACAGCGTGGTGCAGTCGGTGGTGGGGTTGCTGGAGTTGCTGGTCCGCCAACGGACCAGCGGCTCGCTCGCCCCGAGCCAATTGGCGACGGCGTTGCTGCTGCACCCCGAAAGCCTCGCCAGCGGCGGGACCCGGCACGTCAACGGGCTCAAGGACCTCCTCGCGCAGAGCCTGTCCTCCACGCGATCCGCTCCCCTGCGCGTAGTCCAAGGCATCAAGGTTGACTCTCCCGAATGGCCCGCCGGCGACAGCCCGGTGCGAGAGCTATTGCAATGGCGGCGCCTCTTCGACACCAAACTGGTGGAAATCACCGATTACGGATTCGCAGCGATCACCCGTTTGAAGGTGGACGACGCGCTCCTGGCGGACGTAGAAAAGCTCGGCTGGCGGCTCGTCATCGGAGACCCGACCGAACTGACAGGCCTCGCCGCAGCGCACCAGCGGGTGACCTCGCTACGTTCACGGGTCCAGTCCAGCGGACGGAGCGCCCGCGTCGACGAGGTGACGTGGTCGGTCACCGGGCTCCTCGGCCGCGAGGCCGGGTCGATGCTGGCCGCGAGGCTTCTTGAACCGGTGCTTGCCTTGGAAGCCGACAAGCGCGATCCCCTCTTGGCAGTGCTCCGGGGCTGGCTAAGCGAAAACGGCAGCTGGGACGCCTCTGCCAAGCTGCTGGGGTTGCACCGCAACAGCGTGCGCCGCCAGATCGGGCTGCTCGCCGAACTGCTCGATACGGATCTGAATCAGGCCCAAGTGCGCGCGGAACTTTGGATCGCGCTCCAGTACGCGGACGGGTTGGTGGGCGGAGGGGACGCTTAGTCCCGAGCCCTTCTTGGCTGTCGCCCTGTCTACGTGCGTGCTGCTTAAAACACGTAGACGGAGCCGCCGGCACACGGAGAAACGTCGATTTTGCACGTATTTTGCCGGGTTTCACCACTTAATTTCGCCGTTTGACCACTGAGACGCGGTTTTCGCGGCCTAGCATTCGAGTGCCGGCTACACGGGATCCGCCGGTAGCTCAAATCGAAGTGGAGGAACGAAATGCTCACTACGACCGCCTTGAATGCAAGCAGCACCATGGCAACGGCACGAACCAAGATTGACGAAATGATTGTTCGCTACGATGGTTGGTTTCTGGTGGTTCTCGCCGTCCTGATGGTGCTTGCTTTTGCAATGCTCGCAGCGATGGCCGTCTGGTGTTTGACGCAAGGACGAGGCCGCTTTACTGGCAATTGGAGTTGGAGCCAATGGGGCGTCTCTGTGTGGGTTGAATGCAAGTAACTCCCAGCAAGCCAGCCGTCGTGGTGGCACTGACAACGTGCCACCACGACCAGAGCATCGGAATCACGCCTCATGACTCTCAGTGTTGCCAACGTCAACTACGCCTATAACTCCAGAACCCAAGTGCTTCATGATGTCTCGTTCACGATCGCCGAGGACCAGATCATGGGCCTCATCGGTCCCAACGGATCTGGGAAGTCCACCCTGATAAAGGTCATCCTGGATCTGCTCCAACTTCAAAGCGGCCGCGTCCGCATCGGACCTGACAGCAGTCAGAGCCGCAGCGCCAAGATGTCTTCGATCTACTTGTCGAGCAATGATTACCTCCCTGAGTTCCTCACGGGGGAGGAATACGTGCGTTTCATGCACGGGCTCTATGGAGAATCCATGGATCACGCGGCACTGAGGACGCAATTCGCCAGGTACTCCATGCGCGACAGGCACCGCGACTTGATCGAGGACTACTCACACGGCATGAGGAAGAAGCTGCAACTTATCGCGGCGTTCATGCTCCGGCGAAGGTTTACCGTCATCGATGAGACCCTCAATGGCGTCGACATCGACGCCATCAACCTCTTCGAGCGAGATATCCGACAACTTGCCACAGAAGGCCGATCGGTTCTGCTGTGCAGTCATGACTTCACCATGTTGGAGCACGTCGCTGACGAGCTTGCGCTTCTCATCCAAGGGGCCCTAGTGGTTCAGGCCCCCGTCCGGAAAATTATCGAAGATCACGGAACGATAGCTGACCTTGCCAACGAATTCATCCAGGCAATGGAGCCATCTTAAATGCGCTTCAAAAGCGTAGTTCTCCTGTCTCGATTGTTCTGGCTCTTCATCGTGAGGCGCGTCTTGGGACGAGGCCTGTTGGCCAGCCCGGCTGCTCGGCTTTCTACCATATTCCTGCTCGTTCTCGCGTTCGCGGGATTCAACGTGTTGAGCTATGTGGTCATCCGTCAGTATCTCGGTGGAACCGGCCTGCTTGAGCCGGTTCTTCAAGTGGCCAACGCATCGGTCGGATTTTGGGTACTTATTGCATACACACTGATCCGGGTGCTGTTCATGAAGGCAGATGAGCTTCTGAAGCTCTCCTTCAATCTGCCCGTGACCAATAAGGAAAGGACGATGGCGTTTGCGCTCTTTGAGTCATCCCTCGTTCTCCTTATGACCGTGTTCGTTTTCGGTGCTTTCTCCATTTCAACCGTGTTGATCGAGGGTCCTGATTACATTCCGAGGGTTCTGGCATCCATCTGGTTCCCCGCTATTTCAACCTACTTGCTTCTGAGCCTCGGCTACTACCTGCTTGAGCGTGCTCTGCAGGCCCTCCGTATCGCCCGACTTCGCGGTCTGATAGTCCCGATGGTGCTGGCTTTCGGGCTGGCGGTGGCGTTTCCTCAAACCAACGAGCAGAGCAGCCAGATCGCCGAAAGCTACGTATTGGGGCGCGACTACTTTGCACCTGCATTGCTCTACGC
The DNA here is from genome assembly GCF_058781765.1 of Arthrobacter sp. FW306-1B-G06A. Lineage (NCBI taxonomy): Bacteria > Bacillati > Actinomycetota > Actinomycetes > Micrococcales > Micrococcaceae > Arthrobacter > Arthrobacter sp. FW306-1B-G06A. The sequence goes on from NZ_JBYSXB010000014.1 coordinate 29,605, forward strand.
GAAACTGCAGGAAGCCGTTGGGCTCTGGTTATCCATTTTAATCCTCCTTGCGACATCGGCGGCAGTAATTCCGGCAATCGTCGCCACCGCACCCAGGAACTACGTCCCGATGCGTCGCTTCTTCGTCTTTCTGCCTTCACGCTTGGCAGATCGCACGTTCGGCGTTTACATTCTGGTCTTGTTTCGAAGTTTCGAAACGATGGTGGCTATCTCTTTTATCATCATTTATTCAGTCTTCGCCTGGCTCGAGCATTTGGTGTTCCCACCCTACGTCCTCGCTCTCATAACATTTCAGGGAGTCTATGCATTTTCAAACTCGGAGCCCCTGCGGCGCATGGTCACTTATCCGGGCCGCACCGTTGCGAACTACTTACGCCTCGTCGGCTCGCAAGGCGTCCTCTTGATGGTTGTGGGCATTCCAGTCATCACGATTTCCTTGTCGCAAGGAATTACCTTCGAAGCGTGCCTGCCGGTGCTTGGATTGTGTTTGAGCAACATTCTCATATCAACCCTAGTTGGCATCGCTTTCCCTCCTGAGAAGGGAAACCCATTCACTGTCATCATGGGGGTCCTGCTCACGGTGATAGTCGTCATGATTGTGGCGCTCGGCTTGAACGTCTTTAACTTTGATCCAATGATCAGTGCGGGAATTTTCACCGCGCTTAACATGCTCGTCGTCTTTTACAGCATCCTGGGTATGCGAAGAATGGAAAGGATTGCACGCCATGAAGTGGTTGCTTAGATCCATCGTCGGGATGACAGTCTCTTTTGTTGTCACCATGATCGTCGTTGTCGCAAGTTTCATCACCACGATGTTCTCGGCGTCAGAAATAGGAGTCAGGAAATCTGGCCTGTTCGGCGCGCTCTTCTTCGAGCCCCATGCAAAGCCCGACGGGGCGACCGCGTTGGAAATCGGGGTGTCGAACGGCGCGCCCATCGCTTTTGTCTTCGCGGCATCGCTGGTCTTTTATGTTGCCGTTGCATCAGTCCTGGAACGGCTAAAGCTCCACAAGAAGCGACTCCTACAAGCGAACCAGGATTGACTGTTCGAAAGTTCGCCCTCCGGGATGTCACTGCCGGGCTGATAGCCAAGCAACTCATATGGTCATGTAGCTTGCCTTTTGCCGCAGCGGCTCTCGGCTTCACGGCGTGCACCTTCCTGGCCGCCATGACCACTGACCCGATACTTTTCCGGGCTGGCCTGTGGCTTCTTGTGCATGTGCTGTGCCTGCTGTGCGGATTTCTGGTGCATGAGTGGTCTCACGTTGCGGGCATGAGGCTGTTTCACGGGATTTCCGACGTCGTAGTTTCTTCCGGCATCCTTCGCTTCTCCGTCATTCCCGTCGGGCATCTCTACGGGTGGCAGATCGCATTCGTGGCGATACTCGGTCCGGGTGGATCATGCTTGGTGGGGGCGCTGGTTGCACTACTGGCACCCGGTTCATTCCTGCAGTACTGGTTCCTGTTGCATGCAGTCTTTTTTCTGCCATTCTTTGGCGACGGACGCAGCCTCATTCTCGGAATCCGTGCTTGGGCTCGGCCGGTTGGCTTACGCGCGCCCGTAGTCAACCGCTGAGCTACTCATCCACCCCATGCATTCGCGGCCTCAACCTTTCGGAGCAGAACCTTCCCACTCCCGGTACAGCTCCGGGCGGCGTTCGCGCAGGTAGGGCACCTGTTCCCGTGCCGCCCTGACGCTTTCCGTGGAGATCTCGGCGAAGAGCAATTCGGCACCATCCCCGGCGGCAGCGAGCAATGAACCGTCCGGACCGGCGACCACGCTCCCGCCGAGGAAGTCGCAGCCGTCCTCGTGGCCGCTGTGGTTCGCGTAGGCAACGTTGAGCTGGCTCTCCAGTGCCCGGGCCCGGATCAGGACCTGCGGTACCGTTTCGAAGCCAGCGGACAAGGCGGTGGGAACCAGCAGGAGTTCGGCGCCTCGCGTGGCCGAGGCGCGGACCGTTTCGGGGAACTCGACGTCGTAGCAAATCAGCAGCGACGTCTTGATGCCCTTGAAGTCCACGACGCCGGGAGCCGCCTGGGCGGCGGAGAACGCCTTTCGCTCCTCCGCGCCGAAGAGGTGCACTTTGCCATAGTCCAGGAGCACGGTTCCGTGCTCGTCCAGAAGAGTGGCGGAGATATGCCAGCCGCCATCAGCAGCTGGTGCGGGAAGGCTGTAGACCAGTCCGATTCCGTGCGTGCGGGCGATGTCCGCAAGTCGTTCCCGGATGCTTGGAAGCGTTGTGAAATCAAGCTCCGCGTGGAGCCTTAGCGGCGCGTACCCCACCGGGAAGAGCTCGGGGGTCAGCAACAAGGCGGCCCCGGCCGCGGCAGCGCGTTGTGCCGCCGCATCGACCGTCTTCAGATTGGCGTCGATGTCCAGGACAACAGCGTTGGCCTGCAGAACGGACAGCAGCATCATTACCACCTCAATAGCACCTTGCATCCCCGTCAGGCGTTCATGGGAGACACGCCCGGGATCACTCGTCCTTCCAGCCTAGCCAGCAGAAGGCTCGCCACCCGGGACAAAAGGACCTGCGGGCAACCCGCCGGGGATGGTTCGTACAAAACCGGGTCATAGTTCATGATGACGATGCAAGTTCACTCCATTGCGTTAACTTCTTGACTGCAACTGTGATTTGAGGCACGCTTCATGTCATGCCCGCAACATCCAGCTCGACGAAGAGCCACCGCAAGAACCCCGGCTCGCAATCAGCGCTGCGCCACCTGAACCAGCAGCGGCTCATCGAATGCCTGCTGAGCGGCCCCTCCACCCAGGCCGAACTCGCCCGGCAGACCGGCCTTTCCACGGCAACGGTGTCCAACATCGTCAAGATCATGCAGGACGCGGGGCTCGTCTCCACCGAACCGATCACAAGCTCCGGACGACGGGCACTGAACGTCAGGCTCAACAGCAACGGCGCGGTGGCCGTCGGGATCGATTTTGGCCGGCGCCACCTGCGGGTGGTCCTGGCCTCGCTGGGCTATCACATCATCGTCGAGGAAACGGTCACGCTCCCCCTTGGCCACCACGCCGAACAGGGCATCAGCGCCGCCGTCGCACTCCTCAACAAGCTCCTGCTCGAGAGCGGCGTGGACCGAAGCGCGGTGGTTGGCGCGGGGGCCGGCATAGCGGGCCCCATCGACCGCCGTTCCGGCACCGTGGCGCAGGGCGCCATCCTGCCCGAATGGGTGGGGATCCAGATTCTCGAACGGCTGGAGGAAGCCCTAGATCTTCCCGTATACGTTGACAACGACGCCAATCTGGGCGCCCTCTCCGAGGTCACCTGGGGGCCCCATAGCGGGATCAGCAACCTCATGTTCCTCAAGATCGGTTCCGGCATCGGAGCGGGCCTCATCATCAACGGTGCGCCCTACTACGGGGCAGTGGGAATCACAGGAGAAATCGGCCATGCGACCATCCACGAATACGGCGCGATCTGCCGCTGCGGCAACCGGGGCTGCCTGGAAACTATGGCTTCCACCACCACCATGATCGAGCTGCTCGGGAAGGGCTCAGGGCTCCATCTCGAACCCGAGGACATTGTCCGCAACGCCCTGGCGAGGGATCCGGCGACCCTTCGCGTAGTGGACGACGCCGGACTCGCGGTGGGGCGCGCGCTGGGCAATGTGGCGAATCTCATAAACCCGGAAGTCATCGTGGTGGGCGGCCCTCTGGCCGGCCTCGGCGACATCCTCCTGGACCCGATCCGACGGGGCCTCGTCCGCCATGCAGTGCCCGTAATCGGCGAGACAACGCACCTCGCGATGTCTTCGCTCGGCGCCCGGGCGGAGGCCCTGGGGGCGGCCGCTTTGGTGTTCCAGCACGCCGGAATTAAGCAGTCCTAAACATTTCGTTACCACGCTGTTATCGCCGTCTTGCGTTAAAGTCTTGACGACAAGCGGTGTGATCCAGTTTACTTTCTCATCAGATAGGCTCGCCATCCCCGAGCCGACAACGACGTCAAACATTGGAGGCGCGAGGGTATGTCGACCCCCATAACGCACCAGGATCCGGTTCTCCTCGAGATGCGGTCCATCACCAAGGAATTCCCCGGCGTGAAGGCGCTCTCGGACGTGAGCCTCCGGGTCAAGGTGGGCGAAATCCATGCGATCTGCGGCGAAAACGGTGCAGGAAAGTCCACGTTGATGAAGGTGCTCTCCGGGGTTTACCCCTACGGCAGCTACGACGGCGACATCGTGTACCAGGCGGAAGTCCAGCAGTTCAAGGACATCCGGGCCAGCGAACATGCGGGAATCGTGATCATCCACCAGGAACTGGCACTGATCCCCGAGCTGTCCATCATGGAAAACATCTTCCTCGGCAACGAACCCGTCCGTCGAGGCATCATCGACTGGGCCGAGGCCCGCAAGCGGTCAATCGAACTCCTCGCACGGGTCGGCTTGCGCGAAGACCCGGATACCCCCATCAAGGAAATCGGCGTCGGCAAGCAGCAACTGGTGGAAATCGCCAAGGCGCTGAACAAGTCCGTCAAGCTGCTCATTCTCGACGAGCCCACTGCGGCCCTGAACGAATCGGACTCCCAGCACTTGCTGGACCTGATCCTTGGCCTCAAGGGCCGGGGCATCACGTCCATCATCATTTCCCACAAGCTCAACGAGATCGAGCAGATCGCGGACGAGATCACCATCATCCGCGATGGCAAGTCCATCGAGACGCTCAACGTCGTGGAAGACGGCGTCGACGAGGACCGGATCATCAAGGGCATGGTCGGGCGGACGCTCGAGTCCCGCTTCCCGGACCACACGCCGAAGATCGGCGAGGTGTTCTTCGAGGTCAAAGACTGGAACGTTGGGCATCCCCAGATCCAGGACCGCCTGGTCTGCAAGAACTCCAGCTTCCATGTGCGCCGGGGTGAAATCGTCGGCTTTGCCGGCCTGATGGGCGCCGGGCGCACTGAGCTTGCCCGCTCCGTCTTCGGCCACTCCTACGGCCGGTTCATCTCGGGGCAGGTGTACAAGGACGGCAAACCGATCACCATGCGCAGCGTCCGCCAAGCGATCGACGCCGGTCTCGGCTACGTCACGGAGGACCGCAAGAGCCTGGGACTGAACCTCCTGGACGACATCAAGACCACCACGGTGTCTGCCAACTTGAAGAAGATCAGCCGGGGAATCGTTGTGGACACCAACAAGGAATTCATGGTGGCCGAGCAATACCGGAAGTCGCTGCGCACCAAAACGCCGTCGGTGGAGGAAGGCGTATCGAAGCTTTCCGGCGGAAACCAACAAAAGGTTGTTCTCGCCAAATGGATGTTCACTGATCCGGACCTTCTCATCCTGGATGAACCCACCCGCGGAATCGACGTCGGGGCCAAGTACGAGATCTACGGAATCATCCAGCAGCTGGCAAACCAAGGGAAGGGCGTGATTGTGATCTCCTCCGAACTTCCCGAGCTGCTGGGCCTCTCCGACCGTATCTACACCATCTTCGAGGGCTCCATCACTGGCGTACTCAACAAGGACGAAGCCAGCCAGGAAAGCCTCATGAAGCTCATGACATCCAGCCGCAAAGCTGCCTGACCCCGGTCACCTCCAGAACCACACGGACACAAGGACCCAAAACAATGAACGCGCTCAAGAAGCTATTCGGTGGCAACACCCGCCAATTCGGCATGATCTTCGCCCTGGTTGCACTCGTCATCTTCTTCCAGATCTTCACCTCGGGCCGCACGCTCACCCCGGGCAACGTCATCAACCTCTTCAACGGCAACTCCTACATCCTGATCCTGGCCATCGGCATGGTCCTGGTCATCATCGCCGGCCACATCGACCTCTCCGTAGGTTCGGTAGCGGCCTTCGTCGGCATCTCGGTGGCCCTGGCCATCAGGGACTGGCACCTGCCCTGGTACGTAGCCGTCCTGTTCGGGCTCCTGCTCGGCGCCCTGATCGGAGCCTGGCAAGGATTCTGGACGGCATACGTCGGTATCCCGGCCTTCATCGTGACCCTTGCCGGCATGCTGCTGTTCCGCGGTTTCAACCAGTTCGTGGGCAAGTCCAACACCGTTCCGGTCCCCGAAGACTTCCAGTACCTGGGCTCCGGGTACCTGCCCGAGATAGGGCCGAAGACGGGGTATAACAACCTGACAATCCTGCTGGGCCTTATCGCCGTCGCATTCGTGATTGTCAGTGCGATCCGTTCCCGCCGCACCGCCCAGGCACTGGGCGCCGAAGTGCAAGAAGGCTGGGTGATGGTCACCAAGCTCGTGCTCGTCAATGCAGCCATCCTCTACGCCACGTACCTGTTCGCGACTGGCCGCCCCGGCACCTCATTCCCCATCCCGGGCCTTATTCTGGCCGTGCTGGTCCTGATCTACGGTTTCATTTCCGCCAAGACGGTCATTGGCCGCCACATCTACGCAGTCGGCGGCAACCGCCACGCGGCCGAACTCTCCGGAGTCCAGTCCAAGAAGGTCAATTTCATGGTCATGATGAACATGTCCATCCTTGCCGGCCTCGCCGGCATGATCTTCGTGGGCCGCTCCACGGCTTCGGGTCCGTTCGACGGCGTCGGCTGGGAACTGGATGCGATCGCGGCCGTATTCATCGGTGGCGCAGCGGTCACCGGCGGCGTGGGCACGGTGATCGGCTCCATCGTTGGTGGCCTGGTCATGGCTGTCCTCAACAACGGCCTCCAACTGCTCGGCGTCGGCGCGGACCTCACCCAGATCATCAAGGGCCTCGTGCTGCTGGCGGCAGTTGCCTTCGACGTCTACAACAAGACGCAGGGCAAGAAATCGATCATCGGATTGATGATGAAGAACTTCGGCCGGAGCAGCGAAAGTGCCCCGGACGAGACGACCTCAACCAAGGAAGTCATCTCCAAGGAAGCCTGATCGGCTTCAAGACGGCTTGTTCCATCCACAACAAAGAAAGCGAACCAAGATATGCGAATGTTTGGTAAAGCAGGAAAGGCAGCAGCAGTAGCTGCGATCGCGGCACTGGCGCTGACGGCCTGCGGCCGTACGGACAGCGGCAGCTCCGGTGGCTCGTCAAGCGGCAGCGAGGCATTCCCCAAGGGTTCCTCGATCGGCGTCGCGCTCCCGCAGAAGACCAGTGAGAACTGGGTCCTGGCAGAGAAGCTCTTCAACGACGGGCTCACAAGCGCAGGCTTCAAGCCGGATGTGCAGTTCGCAAACGGTGGCGTTTCGGAGCAGCAGAACCAGATCAGCGCGATGATCACCAAGGGCGACAAGCTCATCATCGTCGGTGCCATCGACGGCGCCCAGCTGGGCACGCAGCTCAAGCAGGCCAAGGACGCCGGCGCTACGGTCATTGCCTACGACCGCCTGCTCCTGAACACCTCCAACGTGGACTACTACGTGGCCTACGACAACTTCAAGGTCGGTGTGCTGCAGGGCCAGGCCCTGCTGGACGGACTCAAGGCCAAGAAGCCGAGCGGCCCGTACAACATCGAGCTGTTTGCAGGTTCCCCCGATGACGCCAACGCGAAGGTCTTCTTCGACGGCGCCATGAGCATCCTGCAGCCGAAGATCGATGACGGAACCCTCAAGGTGGTTTCCGGCCAGAAGTCCTTCGAGCAGGCCGTCACCCAGGGTTGGAAGGCAGAGAACGCCCAGAAGCGCATGGACACCCTGCTCGCAGGTACCTACACGAGCGCTTCGCTGGACGGCGTGCTGTCCCCGAACGACACCCTGGCCCGCGCCATCCTGACCTCGGTCAAGGCGGCAGGCAAGCCGCTTCCGGTCGTGACCGGCCAGGACTCCGAGGTTGAGTCGGTCAAGTCCATCCTTGCGGGCGAGCAGTACTCCACCATCAACAAGGACACCCGCAAGCTCGTTGAGCACTCCATCACCATGGTCAACGACATCCAGTCCGGCAAGACCCCGGAAATCAACGACACCAAGTCCTACAACAACGGCGTCAAGACCGTGCCGGCGTACCTGCTGCCTCCGGTCATCGTGACCCTCGCCAACGTGAAGACGGCCTACGTGGACGATCCGGTCCTCGGCCCGATCACCAAGTAGTAGCACTCCTCTAGGCACCACCGACGGCGGCCATCCCCACTCCAGGGGGTGGCCGCCGTCGGTGTGTCCGGCTCCATCCGCCGTCGCGCAACTCTTCACAGGCCCCGCATAGCTTCAGCAGCACAGCCGCACAGCCGCCGTGAGCACTGTTAGGTGAGCAGGCGCGCCGCTGGGGCGGGCCAGGTCCAGAAGGAGAATCGTGAGCGTCCTCGCCCGGAGTGTAGGCAATGCCTTCCGCAACAAGATAAGAACCGCGGCTGTAGTGGCAGTCCTGGCCGTCGCGATCGGGCTGGCGCTTGCCATGCTCGTGGCCAACCAAGCCGTTGGCGGCAAGGTCCAGGAGCTGAACGCCTCCGTGGGCACGGTCCTGACCGTGAATCCGGCCGGCGCGCAGGGATTCGACGGCGGCGGCGAGCCGCTCACCGCGGCCCAGACCGCGACGGCGGCAGCGGTACCGAACGTCGTTTCCGTGGTGGGCACCAAGGCGCTGCGGCTGGAGACCGCGACGACGGCCTCCACCTCGACCACCGGCACCACCGGGCAGCAAGCCGGACCCGGTGGCGGTCCCGGCGGCGGCACGAGCGTCACCACGAACCTTCAGGCAGCCATCGACGCCGGCACGCTCGGCAACCGCAACAACACAAGCGGCAGCACGGGCTCGGGTAGCACCGGAACGGCGCCCACGTTCTCGCTGCCCATCACTGCTACGGGTATCGGGGCCGAGGTGGACACCGCCGGCAAGGCCCTGAACATCACGAGCGGCACAGGCCTGGGCGACTACACCGTCGCCAGCACCAAGGCCCTCGTCGGAACGACTCTCGCGACGAAGAACAACCTCAAGGCCGGCTCGACGTTCACCATCGCCGGCAAGACGTTCACGGTGGCAGGCATCTTCGACGCCGGCACCACTTTCGGCAACAACGCCGTGTACACGACACTCGCCGAGGCCCAGGCCCTCGCGGCGACTCCGGGCGAGCTCTCCAGCATGGTGGTCACCGTCAACAGCATGGCGAATGTGGACGCCGCCAAGACGGCGCTTCAAGCCGCCCTCGGCTCCGGCAAGGCCGACGTCACACAGGGCCAGCGGAACCTCGAAACCGCGGTCAGTTCGCTGGACAGCGTCAAGAACATTTCACTCGTGGCCTTCTTCGCGGCACTCGGCACCGCCGGCTTGATCATCCTGCTCATCATGGTCATGTTGGTCCGCGAGCGCCGCCGTGAGATCGGAGTCCTCAAGGCCATCGGCGCCCGCAACCGGACCATCGGCTTGCAGTTCGTGCTCGAAGCCCTCGTCCTCGTGGCGCTTGGCAGCGTCGTTGGCGCTGCCATCGCCTCCTTCGCCAGCGGCGGCATCGCGTCGGCGCTGATCAGTTCCAACAGCTCGACGACGGCCACGAGCCAGCGCGGTCCCGGCGGCGGAGGGTTTGGTGGTCCAGGTGGAAACCCCTTCGGCGGAGCCTCCCAGTTGCTGACCTCGGTCACGGCGAGCGCCTCCCCCGGCGTCATTGCTGCAGGCGTTGCCGCGGTCTTCGGCGTCGCCGTCGTGGGCGCCTTGGTACCAGCGCTGCTCACCGCCCGCATCCGCCCCATCGAAGTCCTCCGAGGAGAATAGCCATGATTGAAGTCAAAGACCTGGTCCGCCAGTTCAAGTCCGGCGACCGCACCATCAAGCCCGTCAACGGCGTGAGCTTCGAGCTCGAAAAGGGCACCCTCGCCTCGATCGTGGGAAAGAGCGGAAGCGGCAAGAGCACCCTGCTCTCCCTGCTCGGTGCCCTCGACAAGCCCACCAGCGGGGACGTCGTCGTGGACGGAGTCAGCCTGGCCGGGCTCCCCGCCGGCAAACTCACCGAATACCGGCGCCGGGACATCGGGTTCGTTTTCCAGCAGTTCAACCTCATCCCCAACCTTTCGGCAGTGGATAACGTGATGCTGCCCATGGAGTTCGCCGGAATGCGGAAGGCTGCCCGCTTGGAGCGGGCCAGGTCCCTCCTGGAGCAGGTGCAGCTGGATCCGGAGAAACAGTCCCGCCGCATCAACAAGCTCTCGGGCGGCGAGCAGCAGCGCGTTGCCATTGCCCGGGCGCTGGCCAACGAGCCCAAGCTCATCCTGGCCGACGAGCCCACCGGCAACCTGGATGAGCAGACCGGTGAGCACATCATCGAACTGCTCAGTTCCTTGAGCCGGGACCATAACACCACCATTCTGGTGGTGACGCACGACCGGAGCCTGGCTCAGAAGACCGAGCGCCGCTTCAGGTTGCAGCAGGGCAAACTGAGCGAGGAAGCCGTTCGTCCGCGGGTCGCCGCCGGGGCCTGATCGCCTCTTCAGTGCTACAGACGGAGGGCCGGGAATCGCAAGGTTCCCGGCCCGTTGGCCCGAATGCGTCCTGTAAACGCGGCTTGTGCAATGAGAGGATTGGCCGCATGAGTCTGCATATCGCCAAACCGTGGTTGTTCAGCCAGCCGAACCAGGATCCCCGCGCGGCCACTGGCAAGGCCTTGAACTGGGGCATCATCGCCACGGGAGGAATCGCCAAGACCGTGAGCGGCGACCTCGCCCAGCTCGAGGACGCAAACCTCCATGCAGTGAGTTCACGGCGCCAGGAATCCGCGGATGCCTTTGCCGCCGCGCAGGGGGTCACGAAGTCCTATGGCGACGACGGCGGTGTACCCGGCTACCAGCGGCTGCTAGCCGATGACGCCGTCGATGTCGTCTACGTGGCCACCCCGCATGCCCAGCACTTCGAGATCGTCAGGGATGCCCTCAACGCCGGGAAACACGTCCTGTGCGAGAAATCTTTGACCATCAACGGCCGTGAAGCGGCGGAGCTCGTCGCTCTGGCCCGGGAACGGAAACTGTTCCTCATGGAAGCCGTGTGGAGTCGATTCCTGCCCAGCATGCAGAGGGCATTCGCCATTGCCGCGTCGGGCGAGCTGGGCGACATCAAGTGGGTCAGCGCCGACCTTGGATTCCCTGCCCCTTACGATCCCACCGCCCGCATTTGGGCCCCGGCGGACGGCGGCGGAGCCCTTTTGGACCTCACGGTGTACGCCCTGCTGTGGCCCTTGGGCACCCTCGGTTTCCCGCAGTCTGTCAGCGCAATCGGCACTTTGACGGACGACGGCGTCGACTCCCAGAATGCGCTCACGCTGGGTTACGACGGCGGTGCTATCGCCCAGCTGACATCCTCGTTGCTGGCCCATGGGCCGCGCTCGGCATCCGTTGCAGGCTCCAAGGGCTTCCTCCAGACGCAGGGGTCCATTAACAATCCGCGCGAGCTGCTGATTCGAACGGGCTGGGATGAACCCCGGACCGAACGTTTTGACGCGGTCGGGATCGGCTACACCTACGAACTGCGTGAGGTTACCCGCTGTGTCCAGCAAGGACTGACCGAAAGTCCCGTGATGCCCTTGGACGATTCGCTGAACACAATGCGCCTCTTCGACGGGGTGCGATCCCAGCTCGGAGTCCGATACGCCAACGACGTCCGCTGAACTGAATGGGCGAATCCGCCCTCCAACGTCTGGACTAGTTAACTAGTGAGGCCTAGGATGGGAGCGATCGTCGATCCAAGCTGACGCTGGGGGGTGTCGAGATGGAAGCTGAGCAAAGTAAGTCGCGCGTTCTTCATGTTCTCCGCTCCGTCATGCTTGCCGGCGCGGGGGCCGTTGTTTGGATCGCCCTCTCTTCCACGGCAGCCAGCGCTGATTCCGGAAACACCAACAACCACACCCTTCTGGGCGGCGCGAGCTCTACGGTGTCCAACGTGGTGCACAATACGCCAAAGGGGCTTTCCGGAACTGTCAGCAACGCGGTTGCGGCAAGTGTCGCGTCCGTGCCGGCCCCGGCCGTGGCATCCGTTCCAGTCCCCGAGGTCCGGCTACCCGCGGTACAGGTGCCCCCTGTGGTGGTCAACGAGCTTCCGCAGCTGACTGCGAGCGTCGATCAACTTCTGGCCAACACGCCCATGGTGAGCACAGTCCTCCCTGATGGCGCAGTTAGTGCCGCGACTGCAAGCCTCGTATCGCCGGCAGCGCGCGCGGTTGACGGGGTCGGGTCAGGCGTTGGTTCCTTGGTTGGCAGCCTTCCGGTCACTGTCCCGGACGTAACCGTCCCTTCAATCCACATCCCCGATGCCGCCGGAATCGGCGAAGCCCTTGAAGCGGGATCCGCTGTTGCAGGGCCCGCTGGCAGTGTCCCCTTGACGTCGGCTCAGGACGTCGCGACCCCGTTGCTCAGCCTCGCTGGCTCCAGTGGCCTTCCGGGCCTGATGGCAACGCCTTCGAAGTCGACTGTCCGGGCTAGCGGTTCAAACGAACCTTCAGCGCCCTCCGACGGGACATTCCCGCCCGGTGCGCCAGGCGGCAGCGACACCGTAAGCGGCTCTGCGGTCCTTTCCAGCAATCCCTCGGGTGCTTCTGCCGCTTGGCTCCAAGGCACCAAGCTGTTTTACCCCTTGGCTGGGACCATCGTGTCAACAGCTGCGGCCGGCAGAGTTCCGGCTCCGGTGTCGTTTGACCCGGGTTCATCCCCTGACTAGTTCCGCGCCCCGCCGCTTTCCCGGAAGCCAATTCCGGACCGCGGCAAATGGCCAATCCAGGCGCTCCAATGCGCCTTTCGGAACTACTCGTTCAGGAGAACAACATAATGCACAGCATGATTCGCAAGGGGCTGCTTGGCACCCTCTTTGCCGGTGGGTTGATAGCCCTCGGCGCAACTGCCGCGAACGCGGCAGACACCACTACAAGTGCGCTGGGCAATGCCTCAGGCACCCAAGTCGTTGCACCGGTGTCCATTCCGGTGAACGTCGGGTCGACGTCGCTCTCAATCCTTTCGGGCGCCGCGACCACCGCCCCTGCACTCGCCCCGGTTCCGGCCCCGGCGACCAATTCCGGGGGAGCAGCCGTCCCGTCCGGAACCCAGGTGGTGGCTCCGATATCGGTCCCTGTTAATATCGGAGCCACCTCACTGGCAGTTCTGAGCAACTCCGCCCCTGGAACAGCCTCTGGCACCCAGGCGACGGCTCCCGTCAGCGCACCGGTCACCGCTCCAGTCACCGTGGGTGACACCTCGGTCAACGTCCTCAGCACGACACCGACAGGCACCAGCGGAGGCACCGGCGTCACGGCACCGGTGAACGGACTGGCCGCCGTCGGTGACACCTCGGTCAACGTCCTCAGCACGACACCGACGGGCACCAGCGGAGGCACCGGCGTCAGCGCGCCTGTCACCGCTCCAGTCACCGTGGGCGACACCTCGGTCAACGTCCTCAGCACGACGCCGACCGGCACCACCGGAGGCACCGGCGGAACCGGCGTCACGGCCCCGGTGAACGGACTGGCCACCGTCGGCGACACCTCGGTCAACGTCCTCAGCACGACACCGACAGGCACCAGCGGAGGCACTGGCGTCGCTGGGTCGGTGAACGGACTGGCCTCCTTGGGTGACACCTCGGCGAGCCTACTCGGCACCGCGTCGACGGGCACCAATGGAGGCGTCGGATCGCTCTTGAGTGCAGGACTGACGGCACCCTTGGGTCTGCCGAACACTGTCGGCACCGCATCGGTGGGTTTGGGATTGCCCTCTATCAGCCAACCCGTTGTCACCCTGCCCGCCGTCACCCTGCCGGTCGTGAACCTGCCCGTCGTGAACGGGCCGGTCGGATCTCAGGGCTTCGTCGATCCGGCTGCAGCCGCTCCTTCGGTTGAGACACCGGCGGCCCTTGCATCCGGAACTGCAGCACAAGCCAATGCGGCCTCTGTAACTGCAGCGGGTGCTGTTGGGACCGGAACGGCTGTTCTCGCAAGCACCGGCTTCAATGGCCTGTGGTTGTTGTTCGCGGCAGCGCTGCTGTTGCTTGGCCTCATCGTGATGGTGGGCAGCCGGAAGATCCGGGCAACAATTCCCGCATAGTCACCGGCTCGGGCTTCTCCACCGCATCGGATGTAGCCCGCTTGCAGCTCCTCCGCAGGGCAAACAGCCCCGCGGAGGAGCTCACGCGTGAACATAGGGACTTCTGACCCTTAACCCTTAAGGTGCGTACGCCGTCGCGTCATGTGTCAGAGCTGCTGCCGGGGCATAGACCGGTGGAAACAGCTCGGAGGCATCGCGCCGCAGGTAGTCGCGTTCGCCGTAGGCGTCCACCATCTGTCCAAAGAGCTGCTGACCCTCAGCGCGCAGTCCATCCAGGTCGATGCCTGGGAGCGAGCCGTCAACAACCACGGGGCGGCCCGCAACGTACGTGTCGGTGACATTGCGTGCCGAACCGTTGAGGATGAGCGTGCGCAATGGATCTTCCACGACTCCGTCACGGAAGTCCTCCAGTGAGGCGACCATAATGTCGGCTTGGGCGCCCGGACACAGGCGCCCCAGGTCGTCGCGACCCAGTGCCCTGGCACCACCCAGGGTGGCAGCGTCGAAGAACGCCGAGACCGTACCAGCGTCCCGGCGGCCCTCTGCGATGCGGGCCAGGTGCGTGCCGACGTCGATGCCCTTGATCAGGTCCGGTGGGAATGAATCCGTTCCCAGGCACATGTTGACCCCGGCGGCTGCGAAGGCGTCAAAGGATTTGAGCATGCCTGAGTAGTGGAACGACGTCAGGGGGCAGTGAATGATGCTGACGTCATGCCGGGCCAGCACATCCAACGGCCCGCCTTCTGCGCTGGAGGACGGGTCGGTGCCGTCGATGACAACCCCGTGCGGGATGAGGAGCCGCGTGTCCAGCAGGCCTGAATCCGCAAGCTGCTCAAGGACTGTACGCCCCGTGAGCTTGACGAGGAAACCGTCTTCATTGGTCCCCTGGAGGCAATGGAGGCGGACCAGCGCGTTGCGTTCGGTGGCCAGTTCGGCAGTCCGGCGCATCAGTTCGTCCGAGAGTGTCTCGATCCGGCATGGCAGCAGGACACCGGTAAGCAACGGGTGTCCTAGCTCGTCGGCGTAGTCGAGGAACCGTGCGGCGTCGGCGAACCCTGTGCGTCCCTCCTCCTCGTCGAAAAGGATCACGCGCTGGCCGTCGTGGTCAGTGACGTTGATCCCCGAACGGTACGCGGAGCCCAGGAAGCCGCGCAGGCCGAGCTCGATGCTGGACTGCGCCATCCCTTTGAGTTCCTCGAAGGTTTCCGCCCAGGAGCTGTGGATCTCCGAGGCAATCGGCATGTAGGTGGTCACGCCGTGCAAGGCCAGCTGCGCCAGCGCAAACTTGCGTACGCTCTGGCGCTGCGCCGCGGTGAAGACATCGCGGCGGCGGTTATGGAAGTAGTCTTCGGACCATTGCAAGCCCGGAGCGATTTCCTCGGTGGGCCAGGAGTCGAAGATCATGTGATCAATGTCCGTCAAGGCGTCGAGATCGATGAGGCCAGGGGAGATGAGGCTCTGTCCAAAGTCCCGGCGTTCGTCAACGGGACCGGCGTAGTCGGTACCCACGTAGATGATCTCGTCATCCCTCATCACCACGTGCCCATCCGTGTGCATGACGTGCCCGGTCCCGTCATAGCCAAGGACGTACCGGGCAGAAAGCTGAGTGATCATAAACCCTCCAAATTTGGTATCCCAAGGTCAAAAAGCTGCAGACCGAGTCCGGCATCGGACGATCGCGCGAATGCCCTAGGTTTGGGGAATCCGAGCAGCTTTTGTGACATGTCTTGCATTGCGATGTGATCCACCTTACCATCTTTGGTATACCAAATGGCATGGATGTATCCGTCCCTCGCCACTGCAGCACACGAAGGGTGCACAACAATGAAGAACCAATCCACAACCACTCCGGAGGTGGATACGCCCGTAGTCAACGTCGATCACGGACGGGCCCGCCTCTTCACCCCGACCGCACGGCAATGGGGATCGATGATCCTGCTGTCCACAGCCGTCTGCGCCGTCGCCATCCTGGCCGGAACACACAAGATTCCCCTCGGCAACGCCGCTATCGTACTCATGCCCGTCTTGTGGGCCGTGCTGATGGGCGCCGTCATCGGCGTCCAGAAGGTGCGCCCCATGTCCGGCCAGAGCCGTGCCGTGGCCTCGGTATTGCTCAACGTCAGCATCGTCATGTTCCTCGGAGCCCTCGGCACCCAGGTGGGACCCTCCTTCGCCAAACTGACTTCCCTCGGTCCGGCCATCCTGCTCCAGGAAGTCGGCCACATCTTCGGAACCGTCATCATTGCCCTGCCGGTCGGCGTCGCGCTGGGCATGGGCCGCACGGCCATCGGGGCCACCTGGGCAATTGACCGGGAATCCTATTTGGCCTACGCACTGCAGCGTTTCGGTGTGAAGTCCCCGGTCTACCGCGGCGTGTTCTCCGTGTGGCTGCTGGGCAGTGTATTCGGCGCCGTCTTCATCTCCCTCTTGGCCGGCTTGCTCGGCGGAATGGGCATCTTCGACCCGCTTGCACTCGCGTTGGGCCTGGGCCTCGGCTCGGGATCCATGATGCTTGGCGGCGTCGCGGCCCTGTCCATCCTGTATCCCGGGCAAGCACCGGAGATCATGGCGCTTGCAGCCCTGTCGAACCTGGTGACGAACCTTGTGGGCTTCTACGCCGGAGCCTTCCTTTCGTTGCCGATGTCTTTGCGGCTCTACAAGTTCTGGTCGCGCCTCTTCCGCCGCGATGACGAAGGCAAGCGCCTTGACCGCAACGGGAACCCCGTTGCCGCGAAGCTGCGCCGGCCACAGGACCGATCCAAAGTGGACGTTTCAGCCGTGCTCCAGGACCCCGAAGTGCGCACGAAGCCCTCAACGTGGATTATCGCTTTCGGTGCAAGCATCGCCGCGGGCGTGGTCCTCAACGCCTTGGGCACCAAGTCCACCAGTATCAACGACGTCATTGGCGTGGTGATCCTTGGCCTCCTTACCGCGCTGGCATTCGTACTGGCCAAGTACGTTCCCGCCGTGCCGTCGAGCGTATGGGTCCTTGCGCTCGCCACGTTGGCAACAGCTCCGATTCTGCCTTTCAGCGGCTTGATCGTCTCCTTCACCCACAACCTTGACCCGCTCTACGTGGGCCTTGGCTCGATCGCCCTGCTCGGCATGAACGTTGGACGCGACATCAACGCGCTGAAGACACTCAACTGGCGCACGGTCATTGTGGCGACCATCACGTTCTCCGCAAGTTTCATAGCGGCCGCGGCACTTGCACAATTCGTCATCCACATCTGAGGGCTGACGCCGGACGACTGACGCCGAACAAGGGCGGTGGAATGGACTCTTTCGTCCATTCCACCGCCCTCTCGTGTCTCCGCCCGCCCTCGGCGGCGCCCAAGGGTGATGTTCGACGCATCGCGGTTCCTTGATCCCCGGAGCCGCGCGACATACCGAGTCAGATGAACGGCTGAAGGACTCCAGACCATCTATGGCTTGCTAAGATCTAAAGGCTCAACCGGTCCCCCGGAGAGCCCCCATCAACTGGCCCGGAAACGGACGCGCCCCTTCGCGCCCGATACTGGCCCCTGCCCGACCCCAGGAGACCCCTGCTCTCATGACCGCATTGGCCGAACCGGACTATTTCGAGGTCCACGACGAGGATTACCGCACCGAACTGGACTCGCGGTACGAGGAAGGTTTCGGGCGCGGCCCCGAGCTCGACGACGACTACGGCACCGGCTACGACGAACTCGACAAGCTCTTCGATGGTCTGTTTGACGACGAGGATGATGACCTGGACGCCCCGGCCAAGGCCGAAAAGAAGGTTCCGGCCAAGAAGGACGCTCCGAAGGCTGCTGCCGCAAAGACGGCCACGCCGAAGAAGGCGCCCACAAATTCGGTGCCCAAGGCCAGCCCGGTCATTACCCGCAGGGTGGTCCCTGCGGCCGCTCCCGTCGTCGAACCCGCCGCCGAACCGGTCGCCACCGTCGTCGAACCGGTCGCCGCCGTCGTCGAACCCGCCGTCGTCGAACCCGCAAGCTCCGAAGCGGCTCCCGCGGAAGAATCGGTGACTCCCGCGGTTCCGGACAGCCCTTTCTTCGCCCCGCACATCGCCCCGGTCAACCAGCATGTGGAGTTCCTCCGCAAGCTCCGCCCTGGCTTCGAAGTCCCCTACGTAGATCCGATGCACTCGGTGGAGGATTGCCGGATTGTCAGCCTGTTCTCCAACACCAGCGAGGCCTCCCCGCGGGGCGTTGTGTGGGCCGGAGACGACGCCGCCGCCACCCGGCTATTGGGTCTGCAGTTCCAGCTCGGCCTGCGCCCGGAATGGATGATGCCGTGGAACACCCACCCGTGGTTTACTCCGGGCGAGGCGAACGGAAAACTGACCCCCGAGCAGGTCAGTGCCGGGCTCAAGCCGCTCATCGCGTTCCTCAAACTCGTCCCGCGCGCATCGGCGATCGTCGCGCACGGAACGGAAGCCAACCGCCTGGCGCAGATGCTCCTCAAGACTGACAACCAGCTGATCTGGCGCCGCGGCCTGAAGGTCTACAAGGCCCGTTCGCTGCACGGGCGCGCCTTCGCCGGTTCCAAGGAACGCCAGACCGAATGGCTGATCGAAATGGGCCGCTCCTACGCGGACGCCATGGCCCGCGCGGGTCTCCAGGCGGGTCGGCGCTAGGAAACCTAGCGCCGCGATTTCCGGGCTGGCTTCCCGGCAAACAGTCTCCGGTCCAGCGAAACCGCCCCGGAACCGATGAAGGCGAACGCCAACGCCAACGCGATATACAGGATGAGCAGTTCGGCGTTGATTCCGGGGCTATCGCTCAACAACGGTTTGCCCGATTCGGTGACAAACCAGATCCCTGCGTACATGAGGGCCGCCAGGAAGCCAGCCACCCGCGTCAGGGCGCCGAGCACCAAAAGTGCGCCCAGCCCGGTTTCACCCCAGATGACCAGCCAGGACATCAGCTCCGCTTTTTGAACACCCATCGCGGCGATGGTTGCCTCAAACGCAGGCTGCCCCGCGAGCAGCTTCTGGACTCCGTGCACCAGCAAAAGGCCGCCGAACACGATCCTTAGAAACGCGATGCCGCGCGAAGACGAGGTCTGCGAAGGAAGGAGGAATTTCACCCGATCCAATCTTCCATGCGGAGGGCACAGCTCAAAACAGCCGCTCCGTCCACGGCAGAATGGAAACCGCAGCGGACCTCGGTGGGAGGGCCGCAGGACAGGATGGATGAAGCCGGGATGGATGTTGACGTCGTCGTAGTCGGCGGAGGCGCGATGGGATCAGCTGCGGCCTGGCAGCTCGCACTCAAGGGGCGATCGGTGGTTCTCCTTGAGCAGTTTGAGGAGGGGCACCATGTAGGGGCTTCCCATGGTGCGACGCGCAACTTCAACACGGCCTACGCAGAGGGTGACTACCTCGCCTTGGTCAGCGAAGCGAGGAACCTCTGGGACAGGCTCGCGGAGGAAACCGAAACGCAGTTGTTGGATCTTGTGGGTCTGGCCAACCACGGAAATGTTGCCCGGCTCCGGGAAGTTCGGACCGCGCACGCTGAGCGGGGCATCGCAAGCCAGTTCATCTCCGCCAAGGAGGCGTCAGAGCGTTGGCGGGGCATGGTGTTCCGAAGCGATGTCCTCTTCGTGCCGGAATCGGGCCGGGTCCGGGCGGCCGAGGCCCTCAAGGCGCTGCGCACATCGGCCGAGGCACACGGTGCCCGCTTCGAGTATTCGACCCCTGTTCGCGAGATCCGCGTGCTCGGCGAGGATCGCGCCGTCGTCGTGACCGATTCGCTGGAAATCACGGCGCGCCGGATTGTCATCGCGGCGGGCGCCTGGACCGGCAAGCTTGTCGGGACGCAAGTCCCACTCCCCCGTCTGGTGGTCACCCAAGAGCAACCTGCCCATTTCACGCCCATCGATGATTCCCAGTCCTGGCCGAGCTTCAACCACGCGCCGGACCCGGGAGATCCCCGTGACGACTATTGGTACAGCCCCGTCTATGGGATGCTCACTCCAGGCGAGGGGGTCAAGGCGGGGTGGCATGGCGTAGGGCCTGTCACCGATCCGGATGCCCGCACATTCGAACCCGAGCCGGTTCAGCTGGAGGCCCTCCGCCGCTACGCTCGTGAATGGCTGCCCGGGGTCGACGCCGAATCGGCGGTTCCCATCAGCTGCACTTACACGAGCACGGCCAACGAAGATTTCCTGCTCGACCGTTTTGGACCGCTGGTGGTCGGCGCGGGGTTCTCAGGCCACGGATTCAAGTTCACCCCGGCTATTGGCCGCGTACTTGCCGATCTTGTCGACGGGATTGACGCGCCGCGCCGCTTCCGCCGCGCTTAAATGCAACTAGCTCGCAGTTGTTGTCGTTCTGAGCGCTCAAAACGACAACAACTGCGAGTTAGTTGGGTGGGCGGGGCGCCTAGTTCAGGGTGGCGACAACCTCGTTGAGCTTTGCTGAAGGTCGCATCACGGCCTCCGCCTTGGCGGCGTCGGGGCGGTAGTAGCCGCCGATGTCGGCAGGCGAACCCTGGACTCCGAGCATCTCGGCAATGATGGTGTCCTCGTTGGCCGTCAGGGCCTCGGCGACGGCGGAGAACGCGGCGGCGAGCTCCGTATCGTCGCTCTGCTGGGCCAGTTCCTGTGCCCAGTACTTCGCGAGGTAGTAGTGGCTGCCTCGGTTGTCGAGTTCGCCCACCCTGCGCTTCGGGGACTTGTTGTCGAGCAGGAACGTGCCGGTGGCGCGGTCGAGCGTGTCCGCGAGGACCTGTGCCCGGGCGTTGCCGGTGGTGGTGGCGAGGTGCTCGAAACTGACGGCCAGGGCAAGGAATTCGCCCAGGCTGTCCCAGCGCAGGTGGTTTTCCTGCAGGAGCTGCTGGACGTGCTTCGGAGCCGAGCCGCCGGCACCGGTCTCGAAAAGGCCGCCGCCGTTGATCAGCGGGACCACGGAGAGCATCTTGGCGCTGGTGCCAAGCTCGAGGATCGGGAACAGGTCGGTGAGGTAGTCACGCAACACGTTGCCGGTCACCGAGATGGTGTCTTCGCCCTTGCGGATCCGCTCCAGCGTGAACGCGGTGGCCTTCTCCGGGGACATGATCTCGATCTGCAGGCCTTCGGTGTCGTGGTCCTTCAGGTATTCCTTGACCTTGGCGATCAGCTGGGCGTCGTGGGCGCGGGTTTCGTCGAGCCAGAAGACAGCCGGCATCTTGGAGGCGCGGGCACGGGTGACGGCCAGCTTGACCCAGTCGCGGATCGGCACGTCCTTGGTCTGGCAGGCGCGCCAGATGTCGCCCGGGGAGACCTGGTGTTCGATCAACACGGTTCCGGAAGAATCCACAACCTGCATGGTTCCGGCGTACTCAACTTCGAAGGTCTTGTTGTGGCTGCCGTATTCCTCAGCCGCTTGTGCCATCAGGCCGACGTTCGGAACCGTACCCATGGTGGTGGGATCGAAGGCGCCGTGGGCACGGCAGTCATCGATGACCACCTGGTAGACATCTGCATAGCAGCTGTCCGGGATGACCGCGAGAGTGTCGGCTTCCTTGCCGTCCGGTCCCCACATGTGGCCGGAGCTGCGGATCATCGCCGGCATCGAAGCGTCAACAATGATGTCACTGGGAACGTGGAGGTTGGTGATGCCCTTGTCCGAATCGACCATGGCCAGCGCCGGTCCGTCTTCCAGGCCCTTCTTGATGGCCGCCTTGATGCCTTCGCGGACGTCTTCCGGGAGTTCATCGAGGCCGTTCAGGATGGAGGCGAGGCCGTTGTTGGCGCTCAGGCCGGCAGCAGCGATCTGCTTGCCGTAGGTGTCGAAAAGCTCAGAGAAATACGCCTTGACAACGTGGCCGAAGATGATCGGATCGGAGATCTTCATCATGGTGGCCTTCAGGTGTGCCGAGAACAGCACGCCTTCTTCCTTGGCGCGGACCACCTGGGCAGCCAGGAACTCGTCCAGGGCAGCGGCGCGCAGCACGGTGCCGTCCACTACTTCACCGGCGAGGACGGGGAAGGCCGGCCTGAGGACCTTGACGGTGCCGTCTTCGCGGACGATCTGGATCTTGATGGTGTCGTCGGCCGGGATGACCACGGACTTCTCGTTGGAGCGGAAGTCGTTCTCCGTCATGTGCGCAACGTTGGTCTTGGAGTCGGCGCTCCAGGCACCCATGGAGTGCGGATTCTGGCGGGCGTAGTTCTTCACCGACAGGGGCGCGCGGCGGTCCGAGTTGCCTTCACGCAGGACCGGGTTCACGGCCGAGCCCTTGATCTTGTCGTAACGCGAGCGGATGTCCGTCTCTTCGTCGGAGGAGGGGTTGTCCGGGTAGTCCGGAAGCGCGTAGCCCTGACCCTGCAGTTCGGCAATGGCTGCCTTCAGCTGAGGGACGGACGCGCTGATGTTGGGAAGCTTGATGATGTTCGCTTCGGGCTTCTTTGCCAGTTCGCCCAGTTCAGCCAGTGCGTCACTGATCCGCTGCTCTTCAGTCAGGTAGTCACCGAAGACGGCGATGATTCGTCCGGCCAGCGAAATGTCGCGGGTCTCGACCTCCACGCCGGCCGTTGAGGCGAAAGCTTCCACAATCGGCAGGAACGAGTACGTCGCCAGCATCGGCGCTTCGTCAGTGTGGGTATAGATAATCTTTGCCATTGGCGGGGCATCTCCCTGAAAGTCTGCAGATTTCAACATCTCTAACTTACCTGAGGGGGCCGGATTGGCGCGTACCGGGACGGCCTCAAGCGAGCTGTGCAACGTCATACCGCGCCGAACCTTATGTACCTCCGCGCCAAATCGGAGTAGGTTCATTGGGTCAAACTGTGGCCGACAACACGTGGCCGCCAAACGATTGGCAGGACAATCATGACAAAGAAATCACTCCCCATCACTGGTCTCCTGAGCCTCATTACCTCCGCCGTTTTGACCCTCTGTGCCGCTGGAGGGGCGGCAGCCGCAACGCCTACTGCGGTTTCGAGCTTCGCAGCGCCTGGGACGCAGCAGCTCGTCAGCCTGGCGACAACAAACACCGACCCCACGGGGTACTGGACTCCCGAACGGATGCGAGCAGCCATCCCGGGCGATGTCCTCGCCCGCAAAGCCCTCGCACGAGGTGGCGCCACCGCCAGCGGCACGGTCGAAACCGGCCCGCCAGTGAAAATCGCCAGCGCCAAGGGCAGCAGCTCGAGCCTGCACCAAGACGAAGACCCTATTGACCACGTCGGCAAGGTCTTCTTCACCATGGGCGCCTTCGCTTACGTCTGCTCCGGCAACGTCGTCGTGTCGGACAACGACAGCACAGTGGCGACCGCGGGCCACTGCGTCAACGAGGGTCCCGGAGCCTTTGTCCAGAACTTCGTGTTCGTTCCGGCCTATCTCAACGGCAATGCTCCTTACGGCATCTGGCCCGCCAAGGCCCTCTACACCACGCCCCAGTGGCGCACCGCCGGCGACATCCGCTATGACACCGGTTTCGCAGTTACTGCCACAGTGAAAGGCAAGCACTTGGCCGACGTCGTTGGCGCGTCCGGCGTGGAATTCAACCAGGACCGGGGACTGAGCTACCAAGCCTTTGGCTACCCTGCCGCCCCGCCGTTCGACGGACAATCGCTGAAGAGCTGTTCGGGTGACGCCACCAAGGACCCCATCAATCCACAGTTCAAGGCGCAGGGCATTCCCTGCGATATGACCGGTGGGTCATCGGGCGGACCCTGGATGGTCGACTCGGGCCGGGATTCCTACCAAAACTCCATTACGAGCTACGGCTACCCTGGTGGCCCGGCTGTGATCTACGGGCCTTATTGGGGCTCCGTCATCCGGGATGCCTACGATACGGCGTCCACATCCTAGGTCTTTCGGCCAGTTGGAAACTAGGCAGAATTCGCATCTTGTCAAACGAAAGTCAAATCTCACAAAACTTGAACAATTTCTTTACATGCTTGTCACGGCTTCGGTAGTTTCGGTTCCGTCAGTCGGCGGCCTCCACAAACCGGCCGCCGTCCGCTCGATATCTAGGACAACTGTGACGAGAACCAAGACCTTGGCCACAAGCCTGCTCGGCCTCACTGCCGCCGCCTTACTCGCGCTGGGCGCCGGCAGCGGGGCCACCGCGGCCCCGTCCATAAGCGATGGCACCGATGCGTCGACCGTGAGCAGCAATTCGGCGTCGGACGCGAACACCGCTGACTATTGGACTCCTGAACGGATGAAGAACGCCGTCTCCGGTGACCTTCTGGTCACCAAGGCGCTGACCCGGACACAGGCCGCGGTTGGCCTTTCGGACATACCAACTTCTCCCGATCGGGTTTTTCCCGGGCTTGGCCGCGCACTGACAATCGAAGGCCAGAATGCCACCAGCACTGCAGCGCCGTCCCCCGCCGTGGATCGTAAAGCCAACGCAGGTGAGTCTCCCGTTTCACACATCGGAAAAGTGTTCTTCACACTCGGCGGGGTGAACTATGTCTGCTCCGGCAACTCCGTCACCTCCGCCAACCAGAGCACCGTGTCCACCGCCGGCCACTGCCTCAACGAAGGCCCCGGGGCGTTCGCGGGCAACTTCACGTTCGTTCCCGCCTACCAGGACGGCGCCGCGCCCTACGGAAAGTGGACGGCCAAGGCGCTCTACACAACCAGCCAGTGGTCCTCAAGTGGAAACATCCAGTACGACACCGGATTTGCCGTCATGAACACCCTCAATGGCCAAAAGCTCTCAGCCGTGGTGGGCGCCTCAGGCGTCCAGTTCAACGCTGCCCGAGGACTGGCGTACAAGTCGTTCGGCTACCCCGCGGCATCGCCCTTCACCGGGGAATCGCTCAAGAGCTGCTCAGGCACTGCCACAAACGATCCCAACAACCCCCAGTTCAAAACCCAGGGGATCCCCTGCAACATGACGGGTGGCTCCTCCGGTGGCCCGTGGTTCCTTGGAAGCAGCGCCAGCGGATACCAGAACTCGGTGAACAGCTACGGCTACGGAAGCAACTCCACCACGATGTACGGCCCGTACTGGGGCACGGTCATCCAAGGCACGTACCAGACAGCGTCCACAGCCCCGTAACCTCCCCGGCGCAGCAGGGACATGCCCCCTGTTCGCTCCCAGGGTTGGACACATTGCGAATATGCCCAGCGCCGACCACCAAAAATGGACATGTCCTCCCGGGAGGACATGTCCATTTTTTGGTGCCGCGAGTGGACCCGGTGCGAGCGCCCGGACCTAGGGAAAGGACCTAGTGGAAGAAGTGCCTTGCGCCGGTGAAGTACATCGTGATGCCGGCGGCGTTGGCCGCAGCAATGACTTCCTCGTCGCGCACCGAACCGCCAGGCTGGACGACGGCGCGGACACCAGCGTCGATCAGGATCTGGAGGCCATCGGCGAACGGGAAGAACGCGTCGGAAGCGGCCACGGCACCGCGGGCGCGCTCGGGTGCGCCAGTCGCGACGGCGTTGGAGGCACCGCCGGCACCGTCGACGTCGGACTCCACCTGGACGCCCAGGGTGTTGGCGCGCTCAACGGCCAGTTTGCACGAGTCGAGGCGGTTGACTTGGCCCATGCCGATGCCGACTGCCGCCCCGTTGTTGGCGAGGAGGATCGCGTTGGATTTGGCGGCGCGGCAAGCAGTCCACGCGAACGCGAGGTCGGCCAGCGTGGCGTCGTCGGCGGCAACGCCTGCGGCGAGGGTCCAGTTGGCGGGGTTGTCGCCGTCGGCGTCCACCTTGTCGGCCTGCTGGACGAGGACGCCGCCCGAGACCTGGCGGAGTTCCGTCGGGTAGCGGCCGTAACCGTCCGGCAGCGCCAGAAGGCGGATGTTCTTCTTCTTGGACAGGATGTCAACGGCTTCCGGCTCGAAGCCCGGGGCGATGACAACCTCGGTGAAGATCCCGGCCACGGTCTTGGCCATACCGGCCGTGACAATGCTGTTGGCCGCGATGACGCCTCCGAAAGCGGATACCGGATCGCAAGCGTGGGCCTTGGCGTGGGCGTCGGCGATGGGGTCGGCGGCATCGTCCGAACCCACGGCCACACCGCACGGGTTGGCGTGCTTGATGATGGCGACGGCCGGCTCGGAGAAGTCGAACGCGGCGCGGAGGGCGGCGTCGGCGTCGACGAAGTTGTTGTAGCTCATGGCCTTGCCGTGCAACTGGTCTGCCTGGGCGATGCCGGCGGGGGCCGCCTTGTCCACGTACAGCGCGGCCTGCTGGTGCGGGTTTTCGCCGTAGCGCAGCACCTCGGAGCGCTCAAGGGCGAGGCCGGCGTAGGCGGGCCAATCGATGACGCCGTCACCGTCTTCGTCGAGGAACTGGCTGGCGGTCCAGGTGGCAACGGCGGTGTCGTACGTTGCGGTGTGGGCGAATGCCTTCGCGGCGAGGCGGCGGCGCGTCTTCAGGTCGAAGCCACCCGCGGCGGCGGCTTCCACGACGGCGCCGTAGAAGTTCGGGTCAACAACGATCGCGACGGCGGCATGGTTCTTGGCGGCCGAACGCACCATGGCGGGGCCTCCGATGTCGATCTGCTCGACGACGTCGTCCTGCGCAGCGCCGGAGCGGACGGTCTCCACGAAGGGGTAGAGGTTGACCACAACGAGGTCGAAAGGCTCGATCTCCATCTTGGCCAGCGTTTCCATGTGGGCAGGAACGCGGCGGTCGGCCAGGATACCACCGTGCACGCGCGGGTGCAGGGTCTTGACCCGGCCGTCGAGCATCTCCGGGGAACCGGTGACTTCTTCGACTTCCTTGACCGGAATACCGGCTGCGGCGATCTTCTTCGCGGTGGAACCGGTGGAGACGATGGCGACTCCTGCTGCATGCAGGCCCTTCGCGAGCTCCTCCAGCCCCGTCTTGTCGTAAACCGAGATCAGTGCACGGCGGATGGGAACACGGTCAAGCTGCGTCAAGCTCACAAAAGTCTCCGTCTTATATCGCGGGATTCCGCGGTTGCTGGGGATATGGACGAGTTTATCGTGTTGTGGCTCCTCTTCGTTTTTCGAGACGTGGCCGCGTCCGCAACATATGGTTGGGCCATGGATTCCGAGGATGTGATTTTGGTTGCCGACGTCGGCAAGAGCCGATGCCGGGTTGAACTCAGGCAAGGCGATGAGGTGGTGGGCTCGGCGGACCAGCAGGGCTTCCCCGGCCTCGGCATAGACAACGGCGCCCGGCTCGCTTTCGAGCTGCTAGTGGACACCGCGGCCATGCTGCCGCGGGGGCTTCCGGCAGCATTCCCGGAAGGTTCGTTGCTTGGAATCGGCGCCGCTGTGGCCGGGGTCGAGGCCTCAGCGGCGAACTCCCACGAACTCGCCGTCCTCCTTTCCGAGCGCTTCAAGGTCCCGGCCGCGGTTCTCTCGGACGCCACCGCGGCCCAGCTCGGCGCCCTGCACGGCGCACCCGGAACGGTGCTGATTGTTGGCACCGGGGCTGTTGCCTTCCGCTTCGACGACGCCGGAACCCTCCACCGTGCCGACGGTTGGGGACCGCTCTTGGGCGATCGCGGAAGCGGCCGCTGGATCGGCCAGCAGGGCCTTCAGGCCGCACTACAAGCTCACGACGGCGGCCCTGCCACGTCGTTGCTCGGCTCGGCTGCCGCGCTTGTAGGCTCGCCCGCGCAACTTCCGGCGTGGCTCGCCGAATCCGACAACCCGGCACGGACGATGGCGCGTTTCACGCCCGCGGTGCTGAAAGAAGCGGAGGCGGGGGACGCCGTCGCACGCGGCATTGTGGACGAAGCCTGCAGGCTTCTCGTGAACACCGTGGCCCTTGCCGCGGGCGACACGAAGCAGGTGGCGCTCCTTGGCGGCGTCGTGAAATCGGAGTTCTTCGGCGGGCTCTTGCACAACGCCCTCGCTTCGGCTGGGATTGAGGTGGTTGCGGCTCTCGGCGATGGCATGGACGGGGCCGCCCTCGCAGCGAACCGCCGCGGGCTCCTCCAGGAAAGGTACATTCACCGTGACGGAACAGCCTGACGCTTCTTCCCCCGGTACCCCGGACTCCCCCGACGGCGACGGGCTCGAGGAACTCCGTTCGGAGCTCGCGGGCCTGCAAACCGAAGCCGCGTTGCCCGCGCTCAGTGAGTTGGACACCATGGGCACGGCCGAACTCGTCGCGGCCATGAATGAGCAGAACCGCGGCGTCCCGGCCGCCGTCGAACAAGCCAGCGGGGAAATCGCCGCAGTGGTCGACGCCGTTGCGGAACGCCTCGCCCGCGGCGGCCGGTTGCTCTACGTCGGCGCCGGAACGGCCGGGCGGCTCGGGGTTTTGGACGCGAGCGAATGCCCGCCCACGTTCGGCACTCCCCCGGGGCTCGTCGTCGGGATCATCGCGGGCGGCACCCAAGCCATCCAGAAGCCAGTGGAGTACGCCGAGGACAACGCCACCGCCGGAGCCCGGGACCTGCACGACATCAGCGTGACCGAGGCGGACGCCGTCGTCGGAATCTCGGCTTCGGGACGCACACCGTACGTGATCGGCGCCCTTGAGGAGGCCCGCAGCCGAGGCGCTTTCACCGCCTCGATCGCTTGCAACCACGCTTCGCCCATCAGCAAACTGGCGGACGTGGCGATCGACGTCGTGGTTGGTCCCGAGTTCGTTGCCGGTTCAACGCGGCTGAATGCCGGCACGGCGCAGAAACTCGTCCTCAACATGATCAGCACGCTCGCGATGGTCAAGCTCGGGAAGACCTACGGAAACCTGATGGTCGATCTGCGGGCAACCAACAACAAGCTCCTCGCAAGGTCCCAACGGACCATCCAACACGCCACCGGAGTGGACGCAGAGACGGCGATTCGCGCGCTGGATTCCGTGGGCGGATCGGTCAAGGCAGCCATCCTGGTAGTGCTGACGGGGATCGATCCGGGGCAGGCCAAGAGCGCTTTGGACGAGGCCGGCGGCTTCCTGCGAAAGGCGATCGAGAAGCACGGATAGAGTTTTCCCCAGGAGGGGAAATGAATACTTACACGACCGTCCCGAGCGGCGAACAGGTTGTCCAGGAGCTGCCGTGGCGGTGGAAGGTCCAGGGCAGGATCTTCCTGATCGGGGGCCTCGGCTTCATGTTCGATGCCTGGGACGTCACCCTCAACGGCATCCTCATTCCGCTGCTTTCCAAGCATTGGTCCCTCCAGCCCGCCGACGCCGGATGGATCGGGACCGCAAACCTGATCGGCATGGCCTTGGGCGCCTTCGCCTGGGGTACCATCGCGGACACCATCGGCCGGAAACGGGCCTTCACGGCCACCCTGCTGATCTTCTCCATCTTCACGGTGCTGGGCGCAGTCGCGCCGGACATCGTGTGGTTCTGCATCTTCCGCTTCCTGGCCGGCTTCGGGCTGGGCGGCTGCATTCCCGTGGATTACGCACTCGTCGGTGAATTCACCCCGCGGAAGCATCGCGGCAAGGTGCTTACCGCTATGGATGGTTGGTGGCCCGTAGGGGCCGCCCTGTGCGGCTTCATTTCGGCCGGACTTGTTGCGGCCTTTGCCGATTGGCGCCTCACCATGCTCGTGATGGTGTTGCCTGCCTTGCTGGTGTTCTGGGTCAGGCGGAGCGTGCCCGAATCCCCGCTCTTCCTCATCCGCAGGGGCCGGCGCCAAGAAGCCGCCGACGTCATCGACAGCCTCGTCCTGGCCACGGGAGCCGAGCCGCGCGCCTACAGCCTGCCCGCGCCACAAGATGCTCCGCGCCTCTCCGCCGGCAGCGCGTGGCAGCAACTGCGACGGATCTGGCAGTTCAACTGGAAGATCACGACGGCGGCCTGGGCCCTGTTTTTCAGCATCCTTCTGGTCTACTACTTGAGCTTGACGTGGATGCCGCGGATTCTGATCGGCGCCGGGTTCGAGGAGTACAAGGCCTTCGTGACGACAGCCGGGATGGCCGGCGTCGGGCTCCTGGGCGTGGCGGTCGCGGCAGTGCTGGTGGAGCGGGTGGGCCGCAAGTGGATCCTGGCCATCACCGCGCCGCTGTCCGCGTTGGCCCTGGTGATCGTGTCATTGGTGGTGGACATTCCGGACGCGGCGGTGTTCTGGCTCCTGGCGTTCGGCTTCGTCATCCAGGTGGCCATCCCGGTGCTCTACACCTACGTGTCGGAGCTCTACCCCACGGAGCTTCGGGGTTCCGGCTTCGGCTGGGCCTCGACCTTCTCACGCGTTGGTGCCGGGATCGGGCCACTCGTGTTCGCTTCGTATTTCTGGCCCGAGCTTGGCCTGGCCACGTCTTTCGCCTTGGCTGGCGGGCTCATCGTGGTGGCGGTGCTGTGGATGGCGTTGTTTGCGCCGGAGACCAAGCAGCTCGAGCTCGACTGAGCATGCCCCACGGGGGTGCCCAACTGACTCGCATTTGTTGTCGTTATGAGCCGCCAAAACGACATCTAATGCGAGCTAGTTGGGCCGAACGGAGGACTTAGGCGTGCTTTCCCGCCGCGAGCTCTGCGAGCGTCCGGACCAGGAGCCTACGCTCCACCACCTTGATGCGTTC
Source organism: Arthrobacter sp. FW306-1B-G06A (assembly GCF_058781765.1). Taxonomy (NCBI): domain Bacteria; kingdom Bacillati; phylum Actinomycetota; class Actinomycetes; order Micrococcales; family Micrococcaceae; genus Arthrobacter; species Arthrobacter sp. FW306-1B-G06A. Next base: position 59,914 of record NZ_JBYSXB010000014.1, read on the forward strand.
GTGCAGGGTGTCCTCGGTGTCGTCCGGGGCGATGTCCACCGCTTCCTGGGCGATGATGGGCCCGGTGTCCACGCCGGCGTCGGCCCAGTGGACAGTGCAGCCGGTCACTTTCACACCATAGGCCATGGCATCGCGGACTCCATGGGCTCCCGGGAAAGCGGGAAGCAGCGCGGGGTGGGTGTTGAGGTACTTGCCTTCGAAGGCATCGATGAACTCGGGACTCACAATCCGCATGAACCCGGACGAGACCACCACGTCCGGATCGTACGAGGCAACGGCTTTGGTAAGTGCCGCGTTCCAATCGGCCCTGTCCGCGTAGTCCTTGAAGTCCACCACGAAGGTGTCCAGTCCGGCTTCGGCAGAGCGTTCCACGCCGTAGGTACCCGGCCGGTCGGCTCCCACGGCTGCGATCTCAATGTCCAGCTCGCCCGCCTTCACGGCGTCGATTACTGCTTGGAGGTTGGAACCGGTGCCGGAGACGAGGACAACAATACGCATTGCACTAGCTTATGGCTGGCTCGCGTAGGCTGGAAAACATGAATTCCGGCGTTGGACCCACCCCGCAGCATCAGCCTCAGAGCGAGGCTGCCAAATCAGCGCTTGCCGTTACCCACACGCTGTTCAGGACTTTCCTGCTGACCGTGCTTGGCGCCCTGTTCGTCTATATCCTGAACATCAGCTACGTCTGGCTCAGTGGAATCCTCACCGTCATCGCCGCGGTGCTTGGAGTGGTGGTCCTCGTGCGGGCGATCCGGTTCAAGCAGCCGCGCATCGTTCTGTTCGGCACCATTTCCGGGCTCGTGGTCACGGCCATCATGTGCCTGCTGGTGCTCACCGCAGTCGTCTTCTTCCAACAGGTCACCACCTTGGAGAACTGTGCACGAGGTGCACTGACGCTCCACGCCCAAAACTCGTGCCAGGTGGATTTCCAGAATTCCCTTCCCTCCGGATTGCGCTAGCCGGGGCGCAAGCCAGGTGAGGCAGGCACCTTAGCGGCGGTCGCCGTCGTACACGGAATCGTCGAGATCCGCTTCGCGGAGCTTCTGCCGCCTCTCGAGCCAGGGCCCCACCCAATAACCGATCACGACGCCGATCCCCACCTCCGCGGCGATCCAGACTGCCGTCCACCGCGGGTCCGGGCCGATCTCGGTGAGACGCCCGATTCCGGCGGAACCGCGCGCCAGCCAGGCGAGGCCTCCGGCCAAAGCCCCTGCGACGGCCCCGATGAGCGCGCCGAGGATCAGCGTGGAAACAGGAGCCGTGAACCAGCGCGCCTTGATCTTGATGGAGAGCCATTCGTCGAAGTGGTTCTCCCCCGCCCGCAGGAACCACCAGCCCGCCAACACACCGGCGATCACCGGCAGGGCGAGGGCCGCGGCGACGAAGTCGAGCTGCCCGGTGGGTAGTGCGCCGAAGACGGGGATCGCGGGCAGCGGCCCGACGGCGGTGCCCAGCGGCCCGACGTGTGAGCCGACGCCGAGGGAGAACCCTGCGCCAGAGGACCAAGCCAAAGCGAATACCGCCAGATTGGGGAGGTAGCCGAGCTGGGCGATGGTCAGGACGCCACCGCCGAGGGCGCCGGCTTTCAGGCCTTCGTAGACGGCGATGATGTCCGTCCAGTGGATGACAAGGTCGACGGCGAGCAGCGTCGCCGAGAGTGTCAGGGCTGCCATGATCGCGACGAATCCGGCCTTGATGGCGGAGCCGAAGTAGGAACCGGCCCAGCGGGAATGTTGGCTTGTGCGTGCAAGCCAATCGACGGCGTCGACCCCAATGAGCCTGCTCCACGAGCCCGACTCACGCCGGGCACCCACCACCATGCCGAGACCGAACGGGATTAGCGGAAGTAAGGCAGCGAACCAGATGTTGATGACGACGTCCTGCGTCCGGCACACGAATCCGGTGGCCGCGCCGAACGCCCCGTAGACAAGCAACGCTCCGAAGAAGGCCTGCCACAGCTGGTCCGTGTAGGAAGCCCTAGCCAGCCGGCGGCCCGCGCGCCACGCCAAAAGGAAGGGGACCAGCGTCAGTCCGAGCGGGATAAGGGACAACATCCCGGAACCCGGTAGACCCGCGGTTCCCATGTTCACAGTGGCAAGTTGCAGCGGAACGCCGTGGACCAGCAACCAGGCTTGGCCAGCCAGGCGTGCCAGGAAATCGACGGTGTGGTTCTGGAATCCGCCAGTTGCCCAGACACCGATCAGCGGCAGGACCACCACGAGCGCGGAGATGATGGCGGCCTGGGCCGACTCAAGGGCACCCTGCAGCCACAAAGGCATGGGCAGGCCATGGTTACCAGTCTGATCAGCGCGCAGTTTCATCGTGTTCTATCGTGCCACGGCGTGCCCCGCTCCCCCGGCAGGCGCCCGCACGGCCCGCCAATCCCCCAACGCCCGCTCACTTATGAGGCGTTCCGGGCGGACGCTCGCTCACCAATGAGGTTTTCCGGGCCAACGCCCGCTCACCAATGAGGTTTTCCGGGCCAACGCCCGCTCACCAATGAGGTTTTCCGGGCCAACGCCCGCTCACCAATGAGGTTTTCCGGGCCAACGCCCGCTCACTCCGGCCGCACCGCCGTCGTCGTATATGTGTGCGAGCGTTGGCAGGAAACCCGACATACGTGAGCGAGCGTTAGCAGGAAACCCGACATACGTGAGCGAGCGTCGGGGAAAAACCCGCCATAGGTGAGCGAGCGTCCGGGGCGCGCAGTGCCTGTTGGGGCCGCCGGGCACGCCGCCGCCAGGCCGGCCGGACGCCGCCGCTCCAAGCGCTTTTTGCATAAGTCAGACGTAAAATTGGATTGTTCGCAATAGGTGGATGGAGGGCATAAATGACTACCGCAACCCCACATGCACATGGTGTTCACTTTGGACGGACGGACATCCAGAACATCGGCATGGGTGTAGGTATTCTGATGGCGCTGGTGGGCCTTCTCGGATTCATTCCGGGAATCACCATGCGGTACGGGGAATTGCAGTTCTTCGGGCCAAATTCGCACGCAATGCTCCTGGGTGTGTTCCAAGTGTCGCTGCTGCTCAACATTGTGCAGCTCCTCATCGGTGGAACCAGCTGGGCGATGTCCCGCTCGGGCGGCCACAGCGCACGCAATATCCTGATGAGCTTCGGCGCCTTGTACATCGTGTTCAGTGTGTACGGACTGAGTGTCGGGGTTGATTCGGCGGCCAACTTCCTGTCGCTGAACACGCTCGACAACTGGACGTTCATGGTCTTGGGCATCCTGATGATTGCCGCTGGCTGGATGTTTTCACGGCATCTGGCTGACGACGCAAAGTAGCCTATTCAAAGCCCGGATTGAGTTAGCCCGGGATTACAGGAGCCGCCGATGGGTAGGATCTACAGCTAAATCTGAATAGTCATACAAGCGGTTGGTGCAGTTCCTGCGGTGAAGAAGCCGGGAGCTGTGCCAACCTTCTTTGTGCCCGACGCCGTCAGATCCACTTTGGTGCCGCCGGCACGGGCCCAGCGCCAGCGGTCACCCCGCCGGCCCCGCGTCCGGTGGCCCATTGCACGACGCCGGCGAGAGGCCCGGCGACCACGACGGCGGCGTCCGGATCGCCAAACGTGAGGTCCGTGCCAGCGACGCTGACCAACAACCCGGCGTCGGTGCCCCGGGCGGCCCACGAACCGGTGATGTCGCGCAGCAGCCGTTCCAGTACCGACGCCGGGATGTCACCGAACGATGCTCCGTTGTAGAGGTCGACGGCGTGCACCCAGACTTCGCGGGTGCGCATCCAGACCGTTTCCGTGGCGGGCACTTCCCTGCCCTGGATGGTCCGGACCGTGTGGTGCCAGGCGTCCTCGGGCAGATCCCGCCATTCCACGCTCAGGTGCACGGCGGAGTGGTCAAACAGGTTCCGCAACGCGATGGGAGACAGGGTGGCGCCGAAGTTGATCTCCTCATCCCGCACTGCAATTGAGGGATACATCGGAGTCTCCACGCCGGTCGACGCCCACTCCACGAGGCGGGCGATGGCCCGGGCGTTGTAGCCCACGTGTGCTACGACGTGGCGGCGGGTCCAGCCGGCAAGCAGCGAATCGCCGTCGAGCCCGGCATCGGTGAGTTCGTTGAGCTTGCGGGCGAAGAACGCGGTCCCCCGCCGGGCCTGCAGGAGCTGTTCCTGCAGGCCCGGATCGGTGGTGAGGTCGTGGCGGGCGACCATCAGGCTTCCTTGACCACGCGGTTGCTCAGCTGGCCCAGTCCCTCGATGGTGGTGACCAGGAGCTGACCCTCCTGGAGGTACCGCTTCGGGTTCTGGGCATGGCCCACTCCGCCGGGGGTGCCGGTGGCGATGACATCGCCCGGGTTCAGCGTGATGATGGTGGAGATGTTGGACACCAGGAATTCGGGGGTGAACACGAGGTCCCCGGTGGGGGTCTGCTGCTGGATCTCGCCGTCCACCGCGGAGGTCATGAGCGGCCCGGCCGAGAACTCGTCCTTAGTGACCAGGGCGGGCCCGAACGGGGTGGACTTCTCCCAGGTCTTGCCTTGCAGCCATTGGATGGTGCGGAACTGGTAGTCGCGCATGCTGATGTCGTTCAGCACCGAGTACCCGGCTATGTGATCGGCCGCGTCGGCTTCGCTGATGCGGCGCCCCTTCTTGCCGATCACGACGGCGAGCTCGGCCTCCCAGTCAACCGTGTCCGATTCCTGCGGCAACGCCAGGTCGTCGTTGGGACCGATTAGCGATTCCTGGTACTTCGCGAACAGGGTGGGGTACTCGGGGATTTCCCGGCCCATCTCCTTGATGTGGTTGCGGTAGTTGTGCCCGACGCAGATGATCTTCCCCGGTGAGGGCACGACGGCGGCGAGGTCGGCGCCGTCGTACGCGTGAGTTGCGCCGTTGGCCGCCTCAGCGATAGTCGCCCAGGCGGGGTCCTGCAGGAGGACGCCCACGTCGGAGAACCCGTCGATCTCGGTCAGGGTGTCGCCGTCCTGGCGGACGGCCACGGTGCCGGTGCCGGTCCCGTCAGAAATGCGGAGGGTGAGGAGTCTCATTTGTTGCGTCCTTCGATGTACGTGCGGTTGAAATTCAGTCGTTCGAAAATGGGGGCGTCGCTGAAGCGGAACAGATCGAACTCACTCTCGGCGTGGAGCGACCATTCCTGCCAGGACGGCACGACAAAGAGGTCGCCCTTTTCCAGGACCTTGGACTCCCCGTTCAGCACCACGGTGCCGCGGCCTTCGAAGACCTGCCAGACACTGGAACCGACTTCGCGCACGGCCTCGGTGGAAGCGCCGGCCCGCAGGCGGTGGAATTCGGCGCGGATGGTGGGCATGACGTCCCCGCCGGTGGTCGGGTTGGTGTAACGCACGGCGGCGTGGCCCTGGGACACCGTGGCCGGGTGGCCCTCGTCCTCGAGAAGCAATTGTTCGCGCAGGGCGGCGTCGGTGTGTTCCCAACGGTAGGCCGCGATCGGGGAATTCACCGTGTCCTGCAGCCCGGAAAGGGGACGGAGGCCGGGGTGAGCCCAGAGCCGCTCGGATCGCGAAACGTCCGGGGTGGCCTCGTCAGTGACACGTTCGGTGCCGAATTCGAAGAACCCGGCGTCCGCGTAGTGCACGAACGGGATGTCCAATCCGTCGATCCACGCCATCGGCTGGTCCGTGTCGTTGTGGTGGCCATGGAAGTTCCAGCCCGGCGTCAGCAGGAAGTCCCCGCGGCGCATCGCCACCGGATCCCCGTTGACGACCGTCCAGACGCCCTCACCTTCGACGACGAAGCGGAAGGCGTTCTGCGAGTGGCGGTGCTCCGGAGCTGTTTCGTGCGCGCCCAGATACTGGATGGCAGCCCACAGGGTGGGTGTGGCATACGGAGTACCGCCGAGGCCCGGGTTTGCCAGGGCGATGGCACGGCGTTCCCCGCCACGGCCAACAGGCACCAGGTCCCCGGCACGGGCCGCCAATGGGTACAAATCGTTCCAGCGCCACACGTAAGGCACGGCCTTCGGGGACGGCACCATCGGCATCAGGTCCGCGATCTCGGTCCAGAGCGGAATCAGGTTCCCGGCCTCGAAATCCTGATACAGCTGCTCCAGCTGGGCGGCTTCCTCGGGAGTCGGTTCCGGAACAGCGTTCTCGGCGGCAACTGATTCGTGGGTTGTGCTATCGGCGCTGATGGACACAGAGGCCTCCTCGGGGGTACGGGACAGTTTTGGCGTACTCCAGACCCTAGGGAAGCCCCCAAGTGATCTCCAGCATATTCTGCTAGACAGAATCTTCTGGCCCACCTGACGGGCCCGCAGACCCAACTGACTAGCAATAGATGTCGTTATGGGCCCTCAAAACGACATCAACTGCGAGTCAGTTGGGTGGGTCACGGCTTGGGTGGGTTAAGGCTGGGACTCGGCCGGATTGGCCGCGATATCGATCTCCAATTGGCGCTGGGTTTCCCGCATGATACCCACAAGACCAGCATCGAAGAGCCTGCGGAACCGTGCCACGGGAGTAGCTACGCTCAGCGCGCCCACGGCGACGCCCCGCCCGTTGTGGAGAGCCACCCCCAAGGCGCTGATCCCTTCCTCGGTGCCTTCGAAATTCGCCGCGAATCCGTTGCTCCGGATCGTCTCAAGCTCGCGCAGGAAAGCCGGATATTCGGCGTCGGGAATGTTGTCGCCGCCGATCTCCGCATTGTGGCTGCGGAACAATTGCTCGATCATGGCGGGCTCCAGCTCTGCCAACAGCGCCTTGCCGCCCGAGGCTTTGTTCGCGGGCAGGACGGTTCCCTGCCTGTCGCCGACCCGCAGGGCGTTGGTCCCCTCCACCGTGGCCAGGAACCTCACCTTGGTTCCCACGCGAACCATGAGATTGACGGTCTCATTGATCCGCCCACTCAGGAGTTCCATGTGCGGCTGCGCCACCGTGCGAAGCAGCCGGCTCCAACTGAGTCCTGCCGGTCCAACCCCCATGGCCGGCCCGGGCACGTAGCGGCGGGTCTCGTCCTGGACCGCGAACCCCCGGTAGACCAGCATGGCCAACAGCCGGTGGGCTGTGGAGGGAGCAACACCCAGCTCCGCGGCGGCGTCCTTGAGGCGCAGGCTGCCGCCGTCGCGCAGGAGCTGAAGGAGATGCAGGGCGTTGTCCACGGCCTCAATGGAATAGGCCGGTTTTTTGCGGGCTGGAAGATTCTGCACGACAGAATTCTATTGGGCTGCATAACCAAACGGCCACACAGTGGTGGGATGAATCACACACCATCCGCTGCAGCGCCGGAGCGGACCCAAGACGGCGTTCACCACCTCCCCAGGGCCTCCGCCCGGCTCTCCAAGCGTTCCGCCGCCGCTGTCCTGGTCTGCTGGTTGCTGGTGGTTTTCGACGGCTACGACCTCATCGTCTACGGCACCGTCCAGAGCGCCCTCATCACCGACACCGGCTGGGGGCTCACGAAAGCCACCGCCGGCACGGTCGGCTCGATGGCGTTCCTCGGCATGATGATCGGGGCCATCTTCGCCGGGAGGATGTCGGACAGCTGGGGGCGCCGCCGGACCATCATCGCCTGCGCCGCACTGTTTTCCCTCTTCACCATCTTGTGTGCGTTCTCCCCGGACGCGTTCGTCTTCGGGGGTCTGCGCTTGCTGGCGGGCATCGGCCTGGGCGGACTTGTTCCCTCAGCCAATGCCTTGGTCGCGGAACTGGTCCCCGCCAAATGGCGGTCCACCATCGCCACGCTGATGATGTCCGGAGTGCCGATCGGCGGCTCGATCGCCGCGGTGGCCGGCATTCCGCTCATTCCCGCTTTCGGCTGGCCGGTCATGTTCCTGGTGGCCGCTGTGGCGCTCCTCGTGGTGGTTCCGCTCGGCATGCGCTTCCTCCCGGAGACGCTCCCAGCGACACTCGAGGAAACCCTCCCGGCCGCCAAGAACGCGAACCAAACAGGCGGCTTCAAGTCCCTACTCCGTGCCCCGTACCTCGGCATGAGTCTCCTGTTCGCGGTCTCCACCCTCGTCACGCTCTTTGCCTGGTACGGCCTGGGCACCTGGCTGCCGAACCTGATGCAACTGGCCGGCTACAACCTCGGGTCAGCCCTGACCTTCGCGCTGGCACTCAACCTCGGTGCCGTCGTCGGCTCGGTGGCCACTGCGTGGGCGGGAACCCGCTTCGGTCCGATCCCGACGGCGATCGCGGCAGCCGCCGTCGCCGCCGTCGCGCTGGCCGTACTGGTGGCGGGTCCGCCCGTGGGGCTTGTCTACGTCATGTTGGTGCTGGCGGGGGTCGGCACCCACGGAACCCAATGCCTCATCATCGCGGCGGTGGCCAGCCATTACCCGGCGCATTTGCGGGGCACAGCGCTTGGCTGGGCCCTCGGCGTCGGGCGCATCGGCGCGGTCGCGGCACCCCAGGTAGGCGGGCTGCTGCTCGCGGCCGGCCTGGGCGTCAACTCGAACTTCCTGGCATTTGCCGGGGCCGCCGCCGTCGCGGCCATCCTGCTCGGCGCCATCGGCACCAAGATCAAGACCGCGAAGATCACGGCCGCCAAAAACCAACCCACAAACACCACCTCTGTAGGAGCTAGCAATGTCTGACCGCAAAACGTCCACCGAAGTCCTCGTCGTCGGCGGAGGGATGGCCGGCCTTGCCGGCGCCCTGGCCCTGCGCGCAAACGGCGCCGAGGTGACATTGGTTGAGCGGGCGCCCGAATTCGGCGAGGTCGGGGCGGGACTGCAGATGGCCCCCAACGCCTCCCGCGTCCTGAAGCGTTGGGGCCTCCTCGGGAAGGCGCTCGAGATCGGCGTCCGCCCCAAGCACTTGGTGTTCCGCGACGCCCTCACCGGTGAGGAACTCACCCGGCAGACCCTCGGTGGCGAGTTCGAAGAGCGCTACGGCGCCCCGTACGTGGTGATCCACCGCAGCGACCTGCACCGGATCCTGTTGGAGGCCTGCCATGATGCCGGCGTGCGCCTCGTGAACGACGTCGTCGTCGAGAAAGTCGAGACCGTGAACCACCGCGGCGTGGCGCACACGTCCAGCGGCGATGTTTACGAGGCCGACGTCGTGATCGGCGCCGACGGCCTCAAGTCCACGCTCCGCGCCGCCGTCGCGCAGGACGGCCCGGTGTCGTCGTCGTACGTCGCCTACCGCGGAACGGTGCCCATCACGCCGGAGACCCCGGCCGCCGATCTCGAGGACGTCGTCGTCTACCTCGGTCCGGACTGCCACCTCGTGCAATACCCGCTGCGCAAAGGCGAGCTGCTCAACACCGTGGCTGTTTTCAAGTCGCCCTCGTTCGAGCGCGGTGAGGAGCAATATGGCGGCGTCGACGAACTCGAGGCGGCTTACAAGGACTGCATTCCGGCGGTACAGCTTGCGCTGCGGAACCTTGCGACAGGCATCCGCTGGCCCATGTACGATCGCGATCCCATCGAGAACTGGATCCACGGCCGCCTGGTCCTGATGGGCGATGCCGCACACCCCATGCTCCAGTACTTGGCCCAGGGAGCCTGCCAGGCGCTTGAAGACGCCGCGGTCCTCCAGGACTCCACCGTCGGCTCCGTGTTCAACGACGACGGCGTGGACACCGCTGCTTGGGATCGCGCCATCAGCGATTTCAACTCAGCCCGCGCAGCGCGGACGGCCCGCGTCCAACGCACGGCGCGCGTCTGGGGAGAGTCGTGGCACGTGTCCGGCGTCGCACGCGTCTTGCGGAACCTGCTGTTCAAGAGCCGCAAGGACGGCGACTTCCAGTACAACGACTGGCTCTACGGCCAAGAGGACGACGGCGTTCCGGCGGTCCCAGCCGACGGCACCGGCGAGATGAAGACAGTATCGCTCGCGGGAACGCACGCCTAGCAGAATCCGTTGTGTCAATTGTAGGTAAACAAATTGCTGGACTCCTGGAGCAGACCGAAGCAGACTGACTACACGAGCCGCTTGGGTGCTTGCCGTTGAAAGGACAGTCATGTTCGACCTCGTTGCTTATCTCCCGATTCTCGTCACGGTATTGGGGGTAGTTGTCGCCGTTACCGTTATAAGGCTTCTCATCAAATTGATGTGGAAGGTGGCTGAACCAAACGAGGCATTGATCATTTCCGGCCTGACTCGGGGAAGTTTGGACACCAGGGACGGAATGGATTTCAAAATCGTCACGGGAAAGGGCGCCTTGGTGGTTCCCGGGCTCCAAACCGTGAGGACGTTGTCCCTGACGCTGAATGAAACAGAGCTCCAGGTCAACTGCGTGACCTCGCAAGGCATCCAAGTGATCGTGGAGGGCGTGGTGATCTACAAAATCGGTGACGCTGCGCCGTTTATTGCGAACGCCGCGAGGAGGTTTCTCGGCCAACAGCCCAAAATGGAAAGCCAGGTCTACAACGTTTTTGAAGGGCATTTGCGCTCGATCATTGGCAGCATGACCATGGAAGAAATCATCCGCGAGCGCGACAAACTCGCCTCGTTGGTCCGCAGCGCAAGCGGCATCGAAATGGAAAAGCTTGGCTTGGTAGTTGATTCCCTCCAAATCAAGGACCTCCAGGACCCCACGGGCTACATCCAGAACCTGGCCAAACCGCACATTGCGCAGGTCAAAATGGAGGCCCGCATCGCCGAAGCCACCAGGAACCGCGAGGCCGCGGAGAAGGAGGCCGAGGCAGCCGCCCAGATCGCGGATGCCCAGAGCATTTCGGCGATCAAACAATCAGCGGCCCAAGCCAATGCCGAAACCGCGAGGGCCAACGCCGCGCAGGCCGGTCCGTTGGCAGACGCCACAGCGCGCCAGCAAGTGGTGGTCCAGGAAACCGAGGTGGCCAAGCTGGAAGCGGACCGCGAAGAGCAAAAGCTCCAGACGTCCATCCGGAAGCCCGCCGATGCAAAGGCGTACGCCCAACGCACCGAGGCGGAAGCCCAAAAGGCCGCCGACATCAGTGCGTCCGAGGCGCGGGCACGGCGGACGGAACTCGAGGCTCAAGCGAACGCCCGCAAGGTGGAAGTCGAAGCCCAGGCCAACGCCACGGCGGCCGCCGCCATCGCGGGAGCCACGAAGATCACGGGTGAAGCCGAAGCCGCGGCCACCCGGGCCCGCGGCGACGCGGCAGCCTCGGCCATCAAGGCCAAATCCTTGGCGGAAGCGGACGGCATCAAGGCCCGCGCCGAGGCTCTCGGAACCAACCAAGAGGCCGTCATCTCCCAACAGCTCGCGGATCACATGCCGGCGATCGTGGCAGCCGCGGCTGAACCCTTTGCCCACGTGGGCAACCTGACCGTCCTCAACGGCGGCGAGGGCCTCAACAGCATGGTGGGTGGGATCCTGTCCCAAGTGGGCAACTACCTGCCATCGATCACAGCTGCGCTCAAGAACGGCAAGGAACCGCCCAAGCGGCCCACCAAAACCCCTGATGCATAGGGACACCAATGCACAAAGAGGTTGATCGGAGCCTGACGGGCAAAATCGGCAGGGTCACGGGTCGTATCGGGCCAGGCACTGTGGGGGAAGTGATGCTGCCGTTCCACGGTGGTACGAGCGCCTTCCACGCGCATCCATTCGACAAGAGCAGTGTTTTCAACGTGGGTGACGAGGTGCTTGTCATCTACTATGAGCCGCCCGGGACCGTATTCGTTGACGAGTTGCCGGACGTCCTGAAGGCTGCCAGATAGCGCGACCGCCAGCCGGCGCAAATAGATAACCCGACAAAAAGCTGAGGGCGGCTAGTCAGCCGCCCTCAGCTTTTTGTCACTGATCGATTGCTCAGCCCAGCGGCGGAGCTCCTACGCTGTCGTACATCGCGTAATCGTCGGTGGTGACCGATCCGTTGCTGAACAAGCTCAACCCGAAACTGATGGCCGTGGCCCCGGCGGGTAGTGCCGGCGTCGTGAAGCTTGCCTGTGTGTAGGTAGTCGCGGTATTCAGCCACGGTCCGGAGGTCCAGTACACCCAGTTGTTTGAGGCGTCACGGTAATACAAGGCGAACTGTGTGACGGCTGTAGAGGTGTACCAAACACGCACCGAATAGGTGTGTCCGGCGACGGCCGCAGGTGGGCAGGTACTGGTGTCCATTGTTGGAAGCAGTTTCGCGTCACCACTGGAGTATCCCGTGATGGTGAGTTTCTCCGCTTTGGTACCGGTGTGCGCGGTAGCAACCGTGCTGAACGTCGCGGTGTTGGTGCCGTATCCGCCGGCCTGCCAGCACTGCGGGAACGAGCCGGTACCGGCCGTTTCAAGGCTGGGGTTCTGTACCAGGTTGCCGCCGGCTGGTGGCGGCGGAGGAGGCGGTGGCGGGGTGCCGACGTCGAACATCTCGTAGTCGTCGGTGGTGAGCGTGCCGTTGCTGAACAGGTTCAACCCGAAGCTGATGCCGCTGGCGCCCGTGGGCAGTGGAGGCGTTGTCCAGGTGGCCTTTTGGAAGGTCGTGGCCGCTGAGAACCAGGGGCTTGATGTCCAATACTTCCAGGAGCCTACGCCGATCCGGTAGTAGAGCTCGAATTGGGTGCTTGTGGTCGATTTATACCAGGCACCGATTGAATAGGAGTTCCCGGGTGTCGCCGTGGGCGAGCACCCGCCTAGGTCAAGGGTAGGCAACAGCTTGGCGTCGCCGTCGACATAGTTGGTGACCACGAGCTGTTCGGCGACTTTTCCGGTGTGTGCCTGCCTGACGGTGGAAAAAGCTGCCGTGTTGGTGCCATAGCCTGCTGCGGCCCAGCACTGCGGAGCCCCGCTGACCAAGGTTTCAAGGCTTGGGTTCTTGATCAGGTTGCCCGTGCCCTCCGGTGGTGCCGGCGGTCCCGAGACAAGCGGCTTGACGGTTCCGCCGATCACTTGGGCCACCGTCTTGACCGTGGTGGTTGCGGGCCTGGACTTGAGCCACGTGGCGAACTGGTTGAACAGGGTCGGGGTGATGTTCAGCGGATCCGTGCTGGTAGCTGAAATATGGTGGAAGGTGAGCTGGACCCACCCGCCTGCGGGCTCCGCCTGGGTGACCGACTTTTGCAGGTCCGCCAGGGTCCAGGTGTTGTCCACTTCATCCGGGGCCGCCGTGTTGTACGGGTTGGCAGGAGGGATGGTCTCCGCGAGCGGGCACCCCGCGCAGCTGAACCGCGTCTTGATGTCACCAAGGTTGCGGGCGCTATTGAGCCCGCAGTTCTTGACGACGGTTTCGAGGGATGCGTTCTCGGCAGCGAACGGATACGCGAAGTCAGTGATCGTGAATCCAAGGTTTGTGAGGTTGACCCTGTCGTTGCAAATCTGGCGTGTTGCCTCATCCAACGTCACGGTGGTCAGGTCCGGGTGGGTAACAGTATGGCCGGCAATCTCATTGCCGTTTGCCACAAGGCCCTGCATGTCGCTTGTCGTCAGGTAATTGGGGTTGTTGATGAATCCGGACGGCGTGAAGAAAGCACCCACCAGGCCCAGGCTCTGCATGGTCTGCGCGGCGTTGAGTTGGTCGGCATTTGCGTCGTCAAAGGTCAAGGTGACGACGGTTGGATTAGCGGCTTGGGCTGCGGGTGCGGTGATGCCGGCGGTGACGCCGGTGAAAGCAAATACCACCACAACGGTGGAGTACCACGTAAACCATTTACCGGGGATCGTCCCTTTAAACGTCCGGTGCTGGTCAACCTGGTCAGTACGGTTGAAGAGTTTCATAGGGTCTGGCTCGATTCTAGACAACGGCCTGGCCGGACATACGGGCGGCGCAGGGTGAATCACCCAACGTTGTTCAGCATGTGAGGGCGCGCCGCCCAGTCATCGCCCGCTTGCCGAAATACCCCGGTGCCCGGGACAAGCCCCAGTCATGGCCACGAGGTTCACTACCGTTGTCACCGTAAGGCGGGCCGACATGGGGGAATAAGAGTAAGTCCTACCCGTCTTTGAGTTGCGTAATTACCTAGATTTGCGCATGTTCGGTCGCTACGGATCCTCCACTCGGGGAAGCAACGTCAATTTGTTAACCAAACCTTCCCCTTGCGGTCACGCCCATTCCCCCGCTTCGCCAACCGCCGCGCACACCGTGGAGGGGTGAGGATCGCTATCGTTGCCGAATCATTCCTGCCGCTCATGAACGGGGTCACGCACTCCATCCTGCGGGTGCTCGAGCATCTGCAAGAGCGCGGCGACGAAGTGATGGTGATTGCGCCGTCGACGTCGGACACTGCTGTCTCGGACGTCGTGAACGGCGCTTTTGTCCACCGCCTCCCGTCCGTGCCCTTGGCCGGATACACCAATGTGCGGGTGGCGTTGGGCGGTGTGAGCCGGGTCAAGAGAATCCTTGCCGACTACGCACCGGACGTTGTCCACCTCGCATCGCCCTTCGTCCTCGGGTGGCGGGCTGTGCAAGCTGCGCACCAGCTCGGCATTCCGACGGTTGCCATCTACCAAACCGAGGTCCCCAGCTACGCCGGCCGCTATGGGCTCCCCATGCTGGAGAACTGGGCATGGAACCGGGTGGACAACATCCATCTTCGTGCAGACCGGACACTGGTCCCGTCCACGTTCGCGCTCAACCAGTTGCGCGGCCGCGGGATCCTCAGGGTGGGAATGTGGCGGCGCGGTGTGGATACCGCGCGCTTCTCCCCCACCAAGCGCTCGACGGCGTGGCGCACCTCCGTTGCGCCCCACGGCGAGCGCATCATCGGCTACGTCGGCCGCCTCGCGATCGAGAAACAAGTGGAGGACCTCGCCGTGCTGGCGGACCTGCCGGGAACCAGGCTTGTCATTGTGGGCGACGGTCCGCAACGCGCCGCCCTGGAAGCAGCTCTGCCGAATGCCTTCTTCACCGGGTTCCTCGGCGGCGACGAATTGGCCCAAGTCGTGGCGGGCTTCGACCTCTTCGTCCATCCCGGAGAGTTCGAAACGTTTTGCCAGACCATCCAGGAGGCCATGGCCTCCGGCGTTCCCGTCGTGGCCACCGGCCGGGGCGGTCCCCTCGATCTCGTGGAAAACTCGCGCACCGGCTGGCTTTACGAGCCAGGAGACCTCGCGCAGTTGCGGGCCTACGTGCAGGACTTGGTGGGCGACGACGCCAAGCGCCGTGCGTTCGGAACGGCGGCACTCGCTTCGGTCCAAGGCCGGACCTGGCCGGTGCTGAGTGCCCAACTCGTCGAGCATTACGAGGCGGTAATCGCGGGGGAAGCGCTCGTAGAACCGGCCGCCGCTCCCAGCCACCCGGTTCAGGCAGCCGAACTTCGGGCGTCCGAACTTCACGCGGCAAAGCCTGCCACCATTTCCGTGACTTCCAGCAAAGGACTCCCCGCATGAAAATCTCCGTTGTAGGCTGCGGCTATCTTGGCGCAGTGCACGCCGCCACGCTCGCGTCGATGGGCCACACCGTGGTGGGCATCGACGTCGACGCCCAGAAGGTGGCCCACCTGAACAAGGGTTTCGCGCCTTTCCACGAACCCGGCCTCGACGAACTTCTCCGCGACGGCTTCGCTACCAAGCGGCTCACGTTCTCCACCGATTTCGCCGACGCCGCCGGCGCCCAGACGCACTTCCTCTGCGTGGGCACTCCGCAATCCAAGACCTCGGATACGGCGGACCTCTCCTACGTGATCGCAGCCACGAAGAGCCTGCTTCCGCACCTGGCGAGGGGCGCCGCCGTCGTCGGCAAATCCACCGTTCCCGTGGGAACAGTGGACATGCTCCGCGGCATCCTTGCCCGCAGGCCGGATGTCCTGCTCGGCTGGAACCCCGAGTTCCTGCGCCAAGGTACGGCAGTGAAGGACTCATTGGTCCCGGATCGTTTGGTGTACGGCGTGCCGGGCGGCAAGGACTCTGCCGCGGGCGCCCCTGTCACGGCTGCGCTCGACGCCGTCTACGAACCTCTGATTTCGGCCGGGATCCCGCGGCTGGTCTGCAACTTCGCGACCGCCGAGCTCATCAAGTCCGCCTCCAATGCGTACCTCGCCACGAAGCTCAGCTTCATCAACGCCATCGCCGAGCTTTGCGACGCTTCAGGGGCCGACGTTACCGAGCTCAGTGAGGCGATGGGGCTGGATCCGCGCATCGGCAACCGGTACCTCCACGCTGGACTGGGTTTCGGCGGCGGCTGCTTGCCGAAGGACATCCGCTCGTTCCGCGCACAGGCACAAGCGCTGTCCGTGCCTTCCCTCGACGAGTGGATGGGTGTGGTCGATTCCATCAACCTGGGCCAGCGCGCCCGCGCCGTGGACGTCGCCCGTGACATGTGCAAGGGCTTCCTGTCCGGCCGCACCGTCACCGTACTGGGCGCGGCGTTCAAACCGGACACCGACGATATCCGTGACTCCCCCTCCCTCGACGTCGCACTCCAACTCGCCGCGGCCGGCGCCCACGTTACGGTGACGGATCCCAAGGCGATCAACAATGCCTGGATGCGCTATCCGCAGCTCCGCTTCGAAGCGTCCACCACGCGCGCTCTCGAAGGCGCCGAGTTGGTGCTGCTGCTCACCGAATGGGACGAATACCGTGCCCTCTCGCCCGCCGCCGTCGGCTCGCTCGTACGACGCCGGATGGTCCTGGACGCGCGGAACGTCCTGGATGCTCGAGCATGGCGGGCGCAAGGCTGGACGGTTCGCGGGCTCGGAACCGGCTCCCACGATGAGACTTCGGATCCGCTTACCGAAGCCAAACCTCCCGTCGTTCCCGTCGAACCGCTCAACACACGCCCGTTCATTGTCGGTTCGCCGGCCAAGGCACCCTCCACGCGACGGTAGCCGCGTGGTTCATCGTGTATTCGGGGCTTTGGGGTGCAGTGCATCGGTGATGACGAGGGAGACGTTCTGCCCACCGAAACCGAAGGAGTTGCTGAGCACAGCCTGCTGAGGGACGTTCCGTCGTTGGATGGCGACGTCGAGGTTGATGTCGGGAAAACCTCCCTGATGGCACGGGACTCGCACTCGCGACCGGAATCGCCAAGGCCGAGCTCGCCCCCGTGGTCGACGAGCACCTCCAACTGCTGTTCCGCCAATCGGAGCGCTTCGTGACCCAGCTTGTCGGCAGCCGGGGTTGGAGCCTCAAGCGACCCGTCGACGTCGAAGCCAGGACATTCTGGAGCGCCGCACTTGGTGCCGCACTCCTCGCACACGCCGGGGCGCACGGCACCGGCGCAGACCTCGACCTCGCCGGGACATTGACGGTCCACGACCAGACCGGCCACGTCTAAGTTCCTTAGCGTTCCCAGGCCGAGAACGGCTCTCAGTGTTTTTGCCCGGATTACACGTAGACGGGCCACCGCGCACACGGAGATCCGGCTTATTCACACTGAGAAACGGCCTTTTGCACACGGATTTTTCCGTTTTTTACACGGAGACGCCAATTTCACCGAGAGAATCTGAATCGTGGATGGCCTTCCTTTGAGGAGGGTCACCACTCTTCAAGGCCAGCGAAACCGTTGGCCGTTCTACTCGAGAAATGGGGTTGTAGTGGAATCAACAATGACGAAAAGGACCGGCCTTCAGGCTGCGGCCGCGGCTGCGCTGGCCGTGGTTGGCATCTTCGGCGCGAGCTTGGCCGTTTCATGGATCGCGGGGTCCCTTGGGATCTCTGCCGCGGCGGCGTCCCAGATCATGCACGCCATTGAGGTCGGAGGCTGGGCTCTCGTTGTCATCGGCACAATTTTCGGGGCAGGAATCACGGGTGCCTTGATCGCAACGGCTCGAGGCATCCTCTTCCGCATCGGCCGGGCGCAAGCAGTCGCCTAAATCGATGCTTGCTAAGACAGCACGCGTGCTTGGGGGCATCCCTGGATGGTTGCTCCCAAGCACGGGCCTCGCCATGGCAGCCATAGCCGTCTTCGGCTACTCGTCGGTGGACCTGTCCTGGATCCGGGACGCCAGGGACATGGGTGGGAGTCCGCTCTACAGCAAAGACTTCCTCCAGATCCTTGGGCGAAACGTCGGTGCGGCCTTGGTGCTCTATTCGGGGGTCGCGACCCTCGGGATGACCACGCTGCTCGGAGCCGGAATCCTGGCGCTGTATGTCGGGGCGACGGTATCCCTCGGGGTGCATTCCGCCGGCGGTGCGGGCCTGGTTGCGGACGTGATGTGGTACGTCCCGTTCGAGTTCTTCGGCCTGGTGATGGCGGCGACCGCCGGATTCCAGCCCGCCGCGGGCCTGGCTCGGAGGCTGCTGATGAAGAACGAGCCTCCAACCCTGAGGTCGTTCATCGACGACATGGCCCGTTCCCTCGGCACTTTGCTCATTGCCATCGCCCTGATAGTCCTCGGTGCCGTCATCGAGGCCATCGTGATTCAGCTCAAGACCTGAGGAGGAATTCATGACCAGCACGGAAGACGGACGGAAGTCCGAAACCGTCATCAGCGTCGCAAAGGTCGGAAAGTTGCGTCCCGAGCCGTCCTCAGCCAGGGAATGGGTCTCGACGTCCCGGGGTCTGTGGATCGCGGGCTACATCCTGCTCATGGCTTTGGTGGCTCTGCGGCTTCCCCTGACCAGAAAGTATCTCAACGCGAACGTTCCGGCGGACGTGCGCTCGGAAATCGGGGACGATCGCCTCCTGAGCCTCTCCATGACCGTGGGCACCGTTTTGTTCTTCCTTGTCTACGCCGTGATCATCGCTTTGTACTTCTCGCTGGCCGCGTTCTTGGACAAACGGGTGATCCCGGGAAAATCGGTGCTCGCGGGCCGCTTCAAGATCGGGGCCTTCTTTGTGATCGCCATTCTCGCCACGATCCCGGTGAATCTCTTCAGCGTGGCCTTTGGTGTCATCCAACCGCGGGAAATCCCCGGATATTGGGCCTATTTCCCCTCGATGGCCGTGCTGGCCCTGGTGATCTTCTACCGACATTGGCGCGAGTTTTCCACAGGCAGGAAGATCCTCGTTGTGCTTTCGGCCATGGGTCTGTCAACAATAGTCGCCATCGGCTGACCTTCCTCAACCACCACCCACGGACAGAAATTCTCAATGACTACTCAGCTCTTCGGCCTGCTTCTACGAATCGTGGGCCTCCTGGTCGCTGCATTCTCCTGCATTTCAGTCGGCCTGATGTGGGCTTCTCCCGCCCCGGATGGCCTCAAGAACATAGATCCCCTCGCCGTGAAGAACACGATGGTCACCGTACTTCTCGTCTTCGGAGTGGGGGCACCCTTGATTGCGGCCTTCAGCAAGGCCGGGAAATGGCTACCGCTCAAGGCGGCCGTTTTCGCCGTCGCCGGTTTCGCCAACGCGGCGGCCCTCAGCCCGGTAATAGTCGTCCCGTTCCAGGGCACGACGTCGGCCATCGCCGCGGTCTGTGCGCTCGGCCTCGCGGTCCTCACCATTGTGGCCTTCATGGACTCAGTCCAGAAGAAGAGTCCGCGGAGCAAGTTCTAGGCGCCGATGAGGACCAAAACCCCACCCGCCGACGTCGCAGGCCAAGCTTCTAACGCCAGCGTCCCTGCTGTGTCGGTCCGGAGGTCCGATTACCGAATCCTGCGCGACTTTCGGGCTTTCGAAATCGTCAATGCGATGCGTTTGCCGCTCACGCTGGACGGTTTCAGGGCCCTCGCGATCTTCGGATCGATCGCCTTGGTCCTGCTCGGAACAATGGTGTTCGCATCCACGATGTCTGTTCTCCGCGACGGCCCGCTCCGCCAAGACACGGCTGCTGTGCTCAACTGGGAATTCCTCGCGATCCTCTACTCCGCGGTCGCCTCAGTTCTCACCGAGGTAGTTTCAAGCCGACGGCTGGCAGTATCCGGCACTCCGCATTTGGAGCTCTTCCGGGCGATGGAACTTCCCCTCCCGCAGGTTGTGGTGAGATACGGTCTGGTCCCGGCGTTCCGCCGCACGGGCATCCTTTGGTATTCGGCCGCGGTATTCCTCCTGGTCTTCTTCGAGGAATCGCCGAGCTACTTTGGCGTCGTGGCGGCTTCGGCCTCCGTCCTGGCTCTCGCCTCCTGTGCGTGCGTCTACTGCGTCCTCCATTTCGCTTCAACACCTGCACGAAGGATGGGCCTCCATTGGCGGTATGGCGTCTTGGCGCTCATCCTTGGATTGTTGCTCGGGGCTGCCACGGGATTTCTCCTGCCTCAGCTCTCCCGGCTCGGCGGCCTCGCCGTGGACCCCTCGCGCTTCCTTCCGGCGTTGTACTCCCTGGCGGCGGCCGCGTCCGGGATATTGATCCTGCTCAGCATCCGTGCCTGGCGCCGCCTCAGCTACCGCAGGATTTCTTTCAATACGGAGCGGGGCGGCAGCCAACGGCCGGCGACAAGCTTCGGGCTATTCGTTGTCACTGATCTGTTGAGCAGCAAACAGGGCTCGGTGATCGCCACCATCGTCCTTGCCTGGATCGCCGTCGTTGGCATCCTCTTGGGAGCGAGGGGCGTCTTCCCCCTGCAGTCGGCTCTCGGCTCCGGAGAGCTGCACAAATCCTTGATTGGTGCTGCCGTGCTCCTGAGCCTCGGCGTCACGGAACCGATGCTCTATCGGATCGGGCCCACGGCGAAGCTGTACCACTACCGCTTCGCGTGGGAGAACGGCTTCTCCGCCACCGCGATCGTTGTCCGGCTCGTCGGAATCTACGTCATGGCGGGGGCGGCCATCGGTGGATTTGTTTTCCTAGGGGCATTTCTCGCACTGGACCTTCCGGCTCCTGGTGCTGTCCTCGCGGGTTTGATCGTCGCGGCGTCCGGAGTCGTCGCGGAATCCCTCTCCCGTCCGCCAACCACCACTGACGGGACCAAGTCCAATGACGTGATGGACGGCCTCTTCACACTCCTCCTGATTTCTCCATGCTCGCTCATTCTTGTTGTCAGCCCCGAGTTCAGCACCGTGCTGTTGTTGGGCTATTCCATCCTCTTGATCCTGGGAGCCGCCGTATGCCTGCATCAACGTCTTTTGAGGCTTCGATCGAAATCGATTCTGTAACCGCCGGCTACCGGCAAGGCACCCCTGTCCTGGACGGACTGAGTCTCAGCATGAACGAGCCCGGGCTTTACCGTGTGGCCGGCAGCAATGGCAGCGGGAAATCGACGCTCCTGGAGCTCATCAGCGGTTTCCTCCAACCTTGGGCCGGAAGCGTTCGGCTTTGCGGTATCGACGCCAGCTCACCGGACGCGCGCCACGTACGGAGCGTCTGCCGTACGACGCCGGCGCTCTACCCCTCCATGACGGTTCAAGACCATCTGGCCCTGGCGGCACGTAGCCGTCAGGTCGGTCCGGAGGCCGGGCTCGCCCGGCTGGCCAAGTATGGACTGAAGGACTGGGTGGAGCAGCCCGTCTCCATGCTGTCCACGGGCAATATCCGGAAGCTCTGGCTGCTCATGTGCACTGTGGCCGACACCCCTGTGGTCGCCATCGATGAGCCTTTCAACGGCATGGACGTTCGAGGCATCGAGGCCCTGATCGACGAGCTCGGCGACTGGGCACAGCACAAAGTGGTTGTCCTCATTTCGCACACAATTCCGGAGCAACTGACCGTTAGGCATTCCTTCGTCTTCAAGGAGGAAGGAGCAATCGCGTAGACCGAAGCCCACTGGCAGGCTCACTCGGAAAGCCGCTTTTCGCGGAACGGAGACGAATCCCGGACAAGGTCAAAGAGGGCCGTGCGGGAAGGGCTTCCTGTCTTGCGCAGCGCGTTGGAGATGTGGCTTTCCACGGTCCTGATACTGATTCCCAGATGCTCGGCGATCTCCGGGTTGGAGCGATGACCTGCCAGGGCTGCTATCTCGATTTCCCGGACGGTCAGGGGCGAGTAGCTTCCGGAACTAAACGCGACGGGCTCATCCGGCGAAGGAAAACGTGCCGCGAACATGGAGTACGCCCGGTCCATCGCAGCCGCACCGATCGTGTTGTCCACGAACGCATACCGCTTGAAGGCGCCGCGGAGCAGCATCCGGACCTGGTAGAAATCGGCGTCGGGCTCGTAATGCTCGAGCAGCACGCCGAGCATTTGGTGGTCATCCTCCACCACGGCCGCGGCAATTGCCAAGAGCTGATCATGTGAAGCGGCCGGTGCATACTCTTTCAAGGTCTGCCGGAGGAGATCGAGAACTTTCCGGCCCGGGAGAAGGCACGTGAAGAAGAGCGCGGAATAGATCGCCTCGAGGACATAGCCACGTTCGAGCTGCCGTTGAATGAGTTTCGCGGCCTTCCCGTCGAATACAGCGGGAATGAGGGGTCGCGCGGCGACGAGCTCGTACACGCCTCTCGCTGTCCCGGGGAGCGGGCCGATGTCTTCAGCTTCGCGCCGTGCCTGGGTGGCAAGGGTCGCTGCGGGCAAGATCGCGGACGTCGCCGTCCTGAGCCCGGCGAGCCTAAGCATTGCGTCGTGAAGGGAAGCCACCAGGAAGCCTGGCCGCCCCATGGCAAACACACTGCCCATGAGGTACTCGGCGTCGTCGAAATAGCCGCGGTAGATCAGGGCCTGGGCAGCCACATAGGTGTTGCAAACCATCCCGAACTGGTCCAGCTTGCGGCGGGCATCTGCGCGTTGGTCAAGCGCAAAGACAATCGACTCATCGATCCGCCCCGAGCTGAACAAAGCCATTCCACGGATGAACGGTTCGATTCCCGGAATGCCTCTTAAGCCGCCTGAAGTGTCGATGGCTTTGAGCGCGGCGGAAGGGTTGAATCGGTAGAGTTCCAGGATGCCCCGGATGCTGGCTATCACTCCGCTTTCGGGGTGACGATCGTGCAGACGCGCGAACATCCCGTCGAGGTTCTCCGGCATTCTGTCGTAGGACGCCACGAGGAAAAGTTCTGCCGCTTCGGCTTCGGCGGACCATTTGGGACGTTCCTCCCCGAAGCTCCTGAGGGCGCCGGCCGCAGAGTCCAGTCCTTTGCCCTTATGGATCGCCCAAAGCGCTTTGGTAAATGCCAGGAACAGGAGATCGCACGATTCGCCTTCCGAGGTCACGGTCTGGGCAAGGATCCGCTCAATTCTCGATGCGTCAATCGGCGAGCCCCAATAGACCCTCAGAAGTGCCGCAGCATTCGATACTGACCTTTCGGCATTCCACAGCTCGTATCGCTTGCGCTCCAGGACGGATACTTGCTCATGAAAATGGCGTGCCGTTGCGGCGTCGTCCGAGCTCCGTTCAAGGCGCAGCGCAGCCAGGACCCTCATCAGCGAATCAGCCGAGTTGAGGTCAACGTGGGATTCCTGTGGCAAACCGCTGAGGGCTCGGGTGATTCGACTCTTCAGGACCCGCCTGCTTGTGAGCACTCTTTGACCACGGAAGTAGTCGGCCAGGACCGGTGGCGTGATCGAAGCGGAGACAGTGTTGTGGAGGTCCTCCACAACGGAAATGAGGCCGCGCTGTTCGAGCCTGTCGAGAACATCGGAATGAACTACCTGTTGCAGTACGTCGAGGGGCGTGGTCCCGGCGATGGCCATGGCTTGAAGGCCCGTGAGTTCGTCGGCTTCGAGTCCTTCGAGGAGGGATTCCACCGTGCCGTGAAGGTGCTCGTTCCACAGGGTGTCGCCCGTCATGCGCCATTGACCATGGCGGAGGACAATCAAGCCACTGAGGGAAGCAGTTTCCGCGATGCGAACCACAAGCCGCGGGTTCCCTGCCGATTTCGTCAGGATCCGGGCAGTGGTGTCGGTGTCCGCCGGGGCTCCCAGAATGCCGGTGAGGAGCTCGTTCACTTGCTCGTAGCGAAGCGGATTCAGGTGAACCCTGGCTTCCGGTCCGGGGCTGAGCACCGCTGGCTGTGCCATCGAGTAGATGGATGACTCGCTCATGGTAACGATCATGGGCCGTTTCGTCCGACGCCGGACGGCGTCCAGAACCGCTACAGTCTCCGTGTCGACGAAGTCGAGGTCATCGACCACAAGCACGCGCTCCCCTGGCCTGGAGAGCCGGCTCGCCAGGGTGTCAGCTACACCGAGGACTCCCAATTGGCCTATTCGAATATCCAGGCTCAGGCTATGTATTCCACCAAAGGGTATTTCGCGATGTGAGCGGAGTCCCGAAACGGAGTAAACCGTTGCTCCGGTATTTTCCAGATCGGCGATAGCCTTTTGCACCACACTCGTGCGGCCGCTGCCAGGCGCGCCGACAATTCGAACTATCATTCCGCGAGCAACGTAGTCCAGCGTTCGCCGAACTTCCTGATCGAACACTCGCGATCCAACTTTCTCTGACGCGCTGATCCAGCACTCTCCGGTCCTTAGGTGGTGCGAGGTCCAGACGATTCAACTGTTTCCTGCCCAAAGCCGGGCGTTGGCAGGCGGACTCCCAAGCACTCCCACGGAATCCCCCGGGGTGCGCTGACGAACCTCGTTCCAAGGGAAACCGTAAAGTCCGAAACGGCCATCTAAGTGGTGTTTTGGCAAAACTCAGTGTGCGCGGGGAGCCGTCTACGTGTGCCGACGTGGGGTTTTGTTCCGCATCTCCGTGTGCGCCGAAGAAAACTCAGTGTTCCCCCGGCGTCCAAGGAGGTGGGGTTTCGCGATGAATTTTCCATTGTGCTCCTGGTGGTGGTCTCTTGCTTCCGACGCTACGGGGGTTTCGTGGCCGCCTCTAGATCGAACCTCGCGCATGTGGATATTTATTCGAATCTTGTTTTCATAGATCGAATATAAATTCTAATTCGCAGAATGGACCACAACCTCTTGGGACCCTGTCAAGAGGCTTTCTCGTCCATGTGGACAACTTCTTCTTTTCTCGCATTTCAGATGCTAGGATCTGCTGACATTCGCGTCAAAAACTGAATCATGGGGGCAATAAATGAATACTCGCGCGCCTGAAAACAACGGGGAAATAAAGCACGCGTCGCACGACTTCTTGAAATCTCGGAAGAATATCTTCAAGGTCTTTGCCATCGTCACGTCTACTGCCGCAGCACTCTCCCTTGCCGCCTGCGGCGGAGCCAGCCCAACAACCTCCCAAGCGGGGGCCACTCAATCGGTGTCAACTTCCGCCTCGGCGACGCCCACCCCAACTCCCACGCCCACACCGACCGCGCCGAAATCCGCGTCCTGCGTAACGGAGAACGCAACCGAGAGCTACCCGCCCAAGGTGTACATCTGCACAAAATCCGACGCGGGCACCTTAGTTTGGATGGAACGCTCAGAGTCAAAGAAAGTAACCGACGCTCGCGCAGCAGCAGCTGCGGCGAAGGCGGCGGCAGACAAGGCCGCTGCTGACAAGGCGGCGGCAGACAAAGCAGCGGCAGACAAAGCAGCGGCCGACAAAGCAGCGGCCGACGCGGCTGCGGCTCAAGCCGCCGCAGCACACGCAGCGCAAGCAGCCGCAGCACAGGCGGCCGCAAAGCAAGCGGCTCCCGCAGCGCCGTCGGGCTGTGACCCCAACTATGCCTGGGCGTGCGTCCCGATTGCTTCAGACGTCGACTGCGCAGGCGGTAAGGGTAATGGCCCAGCCTACGTGCGTGGTCCTGTCAAGGTGATCGGGACTGACATATACGGTCTCGACAACGACGGTGACGGCATCGGCTGCGAGAAATAGCCGTCGGATTCTGCTGGATCATTCTCTTCGCCGAAGTTGCCGGTCCCGTGATTCCGCGGGACCGGCGTTTGTCCATTCGAATGATTGAGCAGAATCCGACATCCGAGCGAAGACGATCCAGGGACGGACATGACCAAGCCCAAGGCCGAGCGCTACAGCAAAAGCTAAGCGACACGCCAAATCCCTGTCGCTACTGGAATTCCGGTGTCGACAGGGATTTGGCGTGTCGCCGGGTAATTTGCGCGTCGAGAGGTCGCCACGCAACCAGGAAATGGGCACAAAAAAGCAGGGCCGATCAATGACCGGCCCTGCTTTTCGAAATCCGAAGCTTAGAGAGCCTGGATGTTTACTGCCTGGGGACCCTTGGGGCCCTGCTCGACGTCGAAGGAAACCTTCTGGTTCTCTTCGAGGGAGCGGTAGCCGCCCGAGTTAATTGCAGAGTAGTGAGCGAAAACGTCCTGGCTGCCATCTTCCGGGGAGATGAAGCCGAAGCCCTTTTCGGAGTTGAACCACTTGACGATACCTGTAGCCATTTTTTCAGTTTCCTTACTGAAGGTGGAGGTTGTCCCGACTGTCGGGCCTCCGGTGTGGGGTGTTCTCCACCGTTACTTCAGAAGGTCGCGGTTGATGAACCGCGGGAACTGCCTGAACTACCAAATGCCAAACACAACAACAGCTCCAAGCATACAGGCCTTTGGCCGGATGGCTACTATTTGTCGAAATCCTTCATCTGCCGCGCGCCGCCAACCGCGGCAACAGGACACCGCCTCGTCGCTTCGATGCTGCTCTACACCGAGCTCTCGCCGCTGCGCTGGACGCCGGCCTCTCGGTCGTCGGCCCCGGAAAATAGTCCCTCCTCCCCCTCCCTTAGCACCCCAAGAGGCGTAGAGTTCCGCCATGGAGCCGATTCGGGTCGTCCTTCTTCCGGGGAGCGTCCTTCCCGCCGAACCCGCCTACGGGGCGCTGATCGAAGCGCTGGGTCCCGACGTGGACGCCGTCGCGAAGGACCTGGAACTGTACGACGGCGATGAGCCGCCGCCGGGCTGGAGCCTGGATACCGAAATCGACGGTGTCCTCCGCGAGGCCGAGGCCCGGGGCTGGGAGACGTTCCATTTGCTCGGCTATTCGGGCGGCGGGGCAGCGTCTTTGGCATTCGCCGCCAAGCATCCACAGCGACTGCTCAGTCTCACGCTCCTGGAGCCCGCATGGGCGGGAAGCTGGGATTGGAGTCCGGCGCACACCCGGCTCTGGAAGGACTATGAGGCGCTGGAATCGCTACCGCCAGATCAATTCATGGCCGCGTTCATGAGGTTGGGAGTGAAGCCCGACGTCGTCCTTCCGCCACCGCCCGAAGGCGGGCCGCCGCCGTGGATGGCCAAGCGGCCGGCGGGAATCAGGGCATTCCTGCGTGACTTCAAGATTTACGATCTGGATAGGGCGCGGCTTGCTGCGTTCAATCGGCCGGTGTTCTTCGTCCTCGGCGGCCTGAGCAACCCTGACGACTATGGCGAGGTTGCCGAGCGGCTGTCCACGGTATTCCCGGACTTCCGCCTCGAGGTGTTCCCGGACCGCCACCATTTCGATCCCCCGCACCGGAGCGAGCCCGACCGGCTCGGCGCGTTGCTGCGGGACCACTGGGAACGGGCGAATCGGGTCGTTTAGGGCGCGGTGTCGGCTCCCACGAAAACATCAGGTTCCCGCATATAGACTCATCGAAACGGCGCCCTGACATGGGGCGGTTCGGCCAGCCTGAGAGGGATACGGCTCGATGAGTGAAGTGAATGTGCCGGCACAGCCGCCGGTTTTGGACGTCAGCGCGTTGCGCGTCGCGTATGGCGAGCGGACCGTCGTCGACGGCGTCAGTTTTCAGATTCATCGCGGTGAGATCTTCGGCTTGCTGGGGCCGAACGGCGCAGGGAAGACCAGCACACTCAGTGCCATCGAGGGGTTGGTCAAGCCGAAATCCGGGCAACTGCTGGTGGACGGAATCGATGTTCAACAAGAGCCTCTGGACGCGAAAGCGCGCCTCGGGGTGCAACTGCAGTCCTCCAGTTTCCAGGCCGAACTGACCATTCAGCAGATCGCAAGGCTTTACGGCGGGCTCTACGGAGTGAAACTCTCGCGTGAGCAGATCGGTACGAGCATGCGGGCCATCGGGCTCGAACAGGAATTGGGCAAACGGTTCAAACAGCTGTCGGGCGGGCAGCAGCAACGGCTGGCACTGTTCATTGCCACCATCCACAACCCCCTCCTTCTGCTGCTCGACGAGCCAACTGCCGGGCTGGACCCGCAGTCGCGCCGTGGGCTATGGCGCCGAATCGAAGAACTTCGTGGAGAAGGCAACAGCATTCTCCTCACCACCCACTCCATGGAAGAAGCGCAGGCCGTGTGTGACCGGGTAGCGATCATCGACCATGGCGTACTTCTCACGGTTGGAGAGCCCTCGGAGCTGATCGACAAGCACAGGGAGGATCCGCGCGTGCTCTCAGTGGCCCACGGTGCGCCCACTCTGGAAGACGTCTTCATCGGACTGACAGGAAGTGAAATCCGTGACTAACGCCGCCGCGGTCAATACCGCCCGCCCGCCGCTCGGCCTGGCGATGGGCTCGTTGCTTCGCGCGGACTCCATTGTGATGCTCAATAGCAAGACCTCACTTGTCTTGAGCGCCCTGCTGCCGATCGTGATCCTCGTGGCCACAACCTTCGGCAAGGGGCAATCACGCCTCGGAGGATCCACCCTCATCATCGGTTTGGCCTTGACCCTTGGCCTGCTCACGTCGTGCTTGCTCGGTTTCACGCTGGCCCTGGCTCACGATCGGGACATCGGTGTGCTGCAAAGGCTTCGGGTCACACCGGCACCGAACTGGATGATCATGACCAGCCGCCTCATCGTGCAGGTGGTCACCAATCTGGTCGCTTCCATCATCGTGGTGATCGTCGGTGCAATTGTTCACGGCCTGACGCTGAACGTTGGCCAGTACCTTTTGGTCATCGCCGTCGCTATTCTCGGGGCCGCCGTCTTCCTGGCCATTGGACAAGCGCTCGTCGGCTTGATCCGGTCCACCAACGCCATCAGCGCGATCGGCCGACTGCTCATGATCGCCCTGTTGCTCCTAGGCGTCCTCGGCGGAACCGGCATCCTCGGCGACACGATCAAGTCAATTTCGGACTGGTCTCCGGTCGGAGGCCTCATGACACTCTTTTCGGATGTCCTGAACCAGTCGGCCTGGAGCGGCCAGGACACGGGCTCGCTCCTGGCATGCGTCGCTTACGTCGCGGTGTTCGCCTTCATCGGAATCCGCTGGTTCCGATGGGAATCGCGGTAGTGCGGGGCTAGCCGCGGCGTCCCTGGCAGCGCCGCGCGCCCCCTCACGCTGAGGCGGGCTCCCACGCGAACCCGTCCGGGTCGGTGAACGGGCCGGCGTCGCTGCTGATCGCGAGACGGTGCGAACCGGTGCCGTCGGGAGAGACGCCGGCGTCCTTGGCGAGGGCCCGGCGCGCGTAGAGCCCTAGCTGGACGGGACTCGAGGGCATCGCGAACTCGACGTACTTGCCGAAGCTTTTCCCAACGGCGAGGCCCCGGTCCGCGTAGAACCGTTTGCTAGCCGAAACGTCCGCGACCGCCATCAGGAGCACGATCTTGTCGACCTCCCGGGTGGCGGGACCGCTGTCCTTCTTGGCCGACGTCGCGACTTTCCAGATCGCGCCGTCCGGAGCCTGTACGACGCCGCCGTAGCCCCACAAGGACTTCGCCACTGGTTTGAGGGTCGTGGCACCGGCTTCCACAGCGGAATCGATGAGGCTGCTGACGGTAGACGGCTGCGACACGACGAGCGACAGCGTAAACCCGCGGAAGCCGTCAGTAGGAGCGTTCGAGGCCCGCACGCGCACCCGCTCGCCTAATCCGAAGGCGGCGTCGTAGAAAGCGGTAGCGGCCGCGGGGTCGGGAACTTCGAGGGTGACTGAGTCGATGGCGGTCATGGCATGTCCTTTAGTGGGGTGGGTTGCTTTGTGATTTCGACTTTATGCCGAGGCTCCACTAACCGCTTCTTCAATCCTGACCGATGTGTTCCGCACCCGTGCGCCCTGGCTTCATGTCGATGTCAACCGAGGAATGGCCGGGCGGTGGTCGAGTATTCTGATGTCAGTGATACTTCATTTTTCTCTGTGATCCAGCGTCTTTCAGCGCTTCCAGTTCGCTCCCGAGAGGAGCGGTGATTCCCTGCGCCTGCCAGGGGAACTCCATGTGGATTTCCCCTGCTCACCGGCCCAAAAGCGAACTCACCACTGGAAGATCAAATGGAAACAACATCAACGAACTCAGCCGAGCCCTTTTCGCCTGCCCTAGACCGGCAATCCCTGCGCCCTGACTGCGGAAACTGTTTTGCCCTATGCTGCACGGCCTTCGGATTCTCACGTTCCGCGGATTTTGCGCTCGATAAACCGGCAGGCTCTCCTTGCCAAAACCTCGCGCCTGATTTCTCGTGCACAATCCACCACAGCCTGGGCCCGAGGGGCTTTCGTGGGTGCACGGTCTTTGACTGTTACGGGGCAGGTCAAAATGTATCGCAAGGGTTCTTCGCCGGAAAGAGTTGGCTTGAGAACCCTGGCACAAAAGACGAAATGTTTTCCGCGTTCAAAGCTGCCCGTCAGCTTCATGAGATGCTCTGGTACCTGGCCGAGGCACAGAACCGGGCTTTCGATCCCGATACGTCACGCCGTGCGGTTCAACTCCGGAACACCGTCGAGCAGGCAGTCCGCGGCGAACTGCCGGAGCTGCTTTCACTGGATATTCGAGATCTTCATTCCCAGGTGAGGTCAACGCTCATGGATGTCAGCGCAGAAGTACGGGCCTCCTATTTTGCCGCCGGTGATGACCACCTGGATCCAGCGCTCAAGCCGGGAGCGGACCTGATGGGCAGTAATCTCAGTTCCCGCCGGTTGTGCGGGGCAGACCTCCGCGGGGCCCACCTTATCGCTGCGGATCTGCGGGGCAGTGACTTATCGGGTGTGGATCTGCTCGGCGCAGACCTCAGGGATGTCCGGCTTGAACGCGCCGATCTTTCCAAAGCCTTGTATCTGACCCAACCGCAGCTCAACGCCGCGCAAGGTGGCCGTGCAACTCTTTTGCCTTCGGATCTCGAAATGCCCCCGCACTGGCACAACCGATGATCACCCTCCCCGCCAGGCACGTCAGTCCAGGCAGAGGCACAAAGGATGACCGGCGGGGTCGAGGAACACGCGGAATGTCGTTCCCGGTTGGTTCTCATGCTTGGTCGCGCCGAGTTCGAGCACAGCCGCCTCAGCTGTGTCGAGGTCGTCGACCACGACGTCGAGGTGCATCTGTTGCGGGACGTCCTGGCCTGGCCATTCCGGCGCCCTGTAGGAGTCGACTTTCTGGAAAGCCATCGAATCGCCGTACTCGGCGCGGACGGACCACCAGTCGTCGTCGTTCTGCTCGATTTTCCACTCGAGCAGGGCGCTGTAGAATTCGGCCAGGGTCTTGGGGTCGGGACAATCGAGTACCACGACGGGGAAGCGTGCGATAGCCATGGCCAACACTCTAGGACCGTTTCCGGAGGATCGCATCAAGTTCGACCATCCGAATTAGCCGAAACTACCGGTACCGTGTGGCAAGCTCCGGGCTGTGCGCTCCGAAAGCGGCGAGGTCCGCTTGGAAGACTGCGTCGAGAAGACCGCTGTCCTCTACGCCCGGTGCGCAGACGGTTTCGCCCAGTTCCAGGCCGCGCAGGTTGGCGCAGATCTCGGCGACCGAGCCGATACCCGCCGTCGTGGACAGATCGGCGACGACGGTCCGGACCGACAGTGCAGTCCACCTCCCGCACCTGAATCTCGGGGCGTAAAGTTCTGCCAAGGGACCGGAAGGATCGCTCATGGAGACTGCCCCGCCCACAGCCGCACAACAGAACAGAGCGGCACAACAAAACCGCCCCCTCGAGATCGACACGCTCGTTGTCGGTGGAGGCCAAGCGGGACTGGCCACGAGCTACTTCCTCAGCCGGGCCGGCGTCGAGCACGTGGTCCTTGAACGGCGATCCGCGCTGGGCGGCGCGTGGCAGGATCGCTGGGATGCGTTCGTGCTGAACACGCCGAACTTCTCGCTAGACCTGCCCGGGATGCCATACGCGGGGCCGGAGCCGGAGGCGTTCATGGCCCGTGACGACGTGGTGGACTATTTCCGCGACTACGCGACGAGGATCGATGCCCCGGTCCGTACAGGCACGGACGTCACGTGGATCTCGACGTCGGATGGCAGCTTCAGCGTTGAAACGTCCGACGGCGGCTGGCGGGCACGCAATGTGGTGCTGGCGACCGGCGCGTACCAAATACCGAAAATCCCGGCACTGTCCGCCGGACTCCCGAAGAGTGTCCTGCAGCTCCACACGCACGACTATCGCAATCCGGAGCAACTGCCGGACGGTGCCGCGCTGATCGTCGGGACCGGGCAGTCGGGCGGGCAGATCGCGGAAGACCTGCTCGCGGCCGGGCGCGAGGTGCATCTGGCGGTGTCGACGTGTCCGGAGGCGCCGCGCCGGTATCGCGGGCACGACATCCTCTATTGGCTCCTGCAAGCTGGAATCCACGGGCCCGAGTACGGGATCAACGCCTTGACGGTCGGACAGTTGCCCTCCCCCGCGGCGCGGTTCGCCTGCAACCCCCTGCTCTCCGGCACCGACGGGGGCCACGACATCCACCTCCGCGAACTCGGCCGCCAAGGCGTCCAGCTGCACGGGCACCTGGAAGCAGCCGACGACGGCGAACTCACCTTCACGGACGACCTCCCACAACGCCTCGCAACAGTCGAGGCCGGGTTCGGCCAGCGCATGGGCCGTGCGCTCGACGCCTACATCGCTGCCGCTGGAATAGACGCGCCTGCGGCTTTACCTGCGCAGGAGGACGACTGGTTGCCTGTCGCGTCACCGGCGCGGGTCAACCTGGCCGCCGAGAACATCACCTCGGTGCTCTGGGCCACCGGTTACCAGCTGGACCTCAGCTTCGTGGATATTCCTGTCCTGGACGCCTGGAACTACCCGCGACATATCCGCGGCGTCACCGAGCAGCCGGGGCTATATGTGGTCGGGCTGCCGTGGCTGACAGGGCACTACTCGTCGATCGTCGGCGGGGTGGGCGTGGATGCGGAGTATGTCGCGGGGTGCGTGGCGGGGCGGCGAGGCTAGTCTTCCGAGACCAACGTTTGATTGGGCCGGATGTAATAGGCCTCCAATTCACGATCGCCCAGTATTTCGCCGATCAGGGATGGTGACCCTCCGATGAAGACCGAGAGAGCATGGATGTCATTAGCGACGCACCACGCTCCATCCAGAGGTAGCCAGTTCAAGGGCAGTCTTCCAGCAGGATTGTCCTCGATGGATTCCAGCGCCAGTTCGAGCGGTCCTCGCAACACATGCAGTCCCCGACCAAGGCCATTGACAATGACGGGCGAAGTTCGAACCCGGCCATTGAGGTCGCCATATCCCTCCCACACCAAAAACAAGCATTCAGGTGACGGCCTGGCGCCCTTCGCTATCCTGGAAACCAACCGTTCGGCCACTACGGAATCAACGGAACCGTTCTGGGGTTCGTAGACTTGATTCGGGTCGGGAACGCACGCCGCCACGATCTCGCTCCATTGGGTGCCACCGTCAACCTCCAGCTGATCACCGGCAAGCTGTGACCAGCGCAAACGTCGACCAGTTGGCGACATAGCGGGATTCAGCACCCGGGCATAAGCGGGATAGACGGGAGGGATAAGGCAGGCCAGCGATCCCGCAGGCTTCCCGATGGTCTGCTGTAGGAACCAACGGATGCGCGACTCCGAGTCTGCTTCCCGGCGATCCATCAAACCAAGCGTCCTCTCATATTCGCTTTCCCGGAAATTTAGCTGAGATCAATTTCCAGAACCCATCCAATGATATTAATGAAGCGCTCAGAGTTGAGTTCGGCCTCGGCATAGAATTCTGAACTGACAGATACAACTACTTTTCCTTGTTGAGGAAAAACATCCTCAGTCAACTCGATATGAATCGCTTCTTGATTCCTCTGCCGCTGGAATAGACGCGCCTGAACACCAGCCAGCGCCCGCGGACGACTGGCTACCTGTCGCCTCGCCCCGGGTCAACCTGGCCGCAGAGAACATCACCTCGGTACTTTGGGCGACCGGTTACCAGCTGGACCTCAGCTTCGTGGACATTCCTGTCCTGGACGCCTGGAGCTACCCGCGACGCGTCACCGAACAGCCGGGGCTATACGTAGTGGGGTTGCCGTGGTTGACGGGGCACTACTCGTCGATAGTCGGCGGGGTGGGCGTGGATGCGGAGTATGTCGCGGAGTGCGTGGCGGGGCGGTGAGGCTAAGGGGACTCCTCAGCTACCCTCTTCGCTCGGGGCCATGCCAGTCCATCAGTCACAGCTGCTGCACCCGCCGAAACAAGATGCGTCCACCACGGCCACTTTGAAACTGAGCTCGACCGTCAGAGACCCGCCTGGCTCACTCCGTACTCTGCCTGCTCCGGCGTAAAACCATCGAATATCAGCTGGTCGACTAGCCCGGAATGGGAGAAGGAAGTGAATCCTAGGTAGTCCTTGGCTTTCTTAGCTGCCTGCTGGTTCCAGTCGACTTTCACACGGTCCACAGCCCAGGTCGCATCCTCCGTTGAATACTTCTCGAACTCAAGCTGGCCGATCAGTCCGGTGCGCGAAAAGGCGGTGAACCCGAGGTATTCGGCAGCTTTACGCAGAGCGTTCTGCTGGCTGACCGTCCCAGCTGCCGCCTTGGCAGCCGCCTCGGCCTGAGCCTTGGCGGCAGCGTCGGCATCAGCTTTCGCCTTGGCAGCGGCCTCGGCATCAGCTTTTGCTTTAGCGGCAGCTTCAGCATCAGCTTTCGCTTTGGCGGCGGCGTCAGCATCGGACTTCGCTTTGGCGGCAGCATCAGCCGAAGCCCTAGCTGAAGCCTCGGCCGAAGCCTTGGCAGAAGCAGCGACCTCAGCCGCTGTAGCCGCAGAGGGTGTGACGGCAGACATGTTCGGTCCGGGGGTGGTCGTGGCAGACGTTTGGACGGCGGCCGCTCGGGTGGTGTTCAGGATGATGCTTAGGAGTATGAAGGCCGTGGTGACGATCAACGCCACCTTCTTGTGCCTGTCATAACCGTCCAATGGACGACCCTGCCTGTCGCGGGTCTTGTTGGCGAGCACGAGAATCAGATCAACAAGAGCCCAGATGCCGAGGCCACCGAAGGTAAACAGCTTCAGGATGCCGGTACCGACTTTGCCGAGGTAGAACCGATCCACGCCGAAAACGCCGAGGAGCAGGGAGAGTAGCCAAGTAACGAGGAAGGACTTGCTACTGACGCCGTATCCGCCAAGGGCTGGGCCCCCCAGATAGGGTGCCGGCGCGCCAGGATTGGGCTGGGTTCCTGAGGGGGTCTGCCCGTAGGGCGGCTGCGGCTGCTGCGGCGCGCCGAAGGGGTCAGCTGAGCTCATTGAGGTTCCTTTCAAAGGGACGCCCTTGAAGCGGGCTTCCGCGTGGGCATGGTGGGTGCGAGGTTTGGTCATCCGCTGGACGGGTTACATCCGTGATTCGATCGGCGCTGAGAGAGGCGCGCTATGGTCTGCCCATGTATCGTTTTCCTCCCCCCGGAAGTGCGTCTACGCTTTATCCGCGCGTGTTTAAGCATGCGTCGATACCCGCTTCACTTGGCGCAGTATTTGCACAGGACTCGGGCAGGCTTTGCACAGGAAATAGCCTTGGGCCGAAATGGTCCCCGGTCGCCTGTCAACGCCGTGCCTCGTCCCGGCGTTCCGGACACTTCTGCGCGGACGTGGGATCACCGATCACCACCCGCCGGCACCGGCGGACGACTGGCTCCCTGCTTCGTCGCCGACGGTCAACCTGGCCGCCGAGAACATCACCTTGCTGCTCTGGGCGACTGGGAGAAATGGTTGCAGTAATCCCCCCGTCACCGTGCATTTCATCGTGCAGGTCATACGTACATATGGCCGTGATCAGCAATTCCGCGGGCCGGCGGCGGGTTACCGCGGCACGGTGATCGACCGGCTTACGGGCACCGAAAGTTGGTCGGGCCGCGTCGAGGCGGGCTTGCCAAAGTCGGGCAAGGCGGTGGCAGGCGGTGAAGTATTCCTATGCTTGACTGGTTGGCATGAGTCAATTCAGGTCTGAACCAGGTCCGCGGATTGGCTTCGCGAAGGATTCCGACCCTGAGACCGCCGGGTGGGCCAACGCAGGCATCGGACTTGAAGGCGAGCGACTTGACGTTGGCGGGGTCAATCCGTGGTCGGGGGCCCCGTGGATTTCACTGCACCAGTGGATCGTGGTGTCGCATCCGGCCCACCCCCGACAGCGTCACCGGGCAGACATCTACCAAGTCAGAGGGCCGAACGAAAGCCTTGTGGCTTTCGCGGCCGCCGAACTCTCCAACGGTGTGTGGGGCTTCTACGTGCCCGATCCCGTCCGCGAGAAACCACATCGGTCCTGACCCATCACGCCGGGCTGGCTAGGGCCGGTCCGACCGCGCGTTTTCCGTTGCCCGGGAGCGAAGAGCAGCGAATACAGGGTGAGACTCGGGGGTGCCGGTTCGTCGATCGCCTATCGGGCGACGTTATCGAGAGTCCCCTAGTTCCAGAGCTAGCCGACGGGTATCATTTGTCCTCGACAAGCACGGTGTTAAAAGGAATATCAGCATGTCCCCGCTCGTAGCCGAGCCCTACAGTTGTGGACCATGTCTTCCCGACGTTGTGAATAATGCGCAGGTACGTCCCAAGCTCTATCCGTTCGTTCGAGAGCACTTGGTCCGCATGGCTGATTATCGTCACGTACTTGCGGGCAGGCAGCCATCGAAGGTCGCCGAGGCACTCATCGAAGGCGTTCCAATTCCATCCAAAGTAGTCAGGAAAAGAAAACCGCTGCTGGTACTCAGCGAACAATCGATCGATGGACCGCATCTTCGAACCATCCAACTCAATAACCAGAACATCAGCCCCACTGATAGCCGCACGGATCAATCCAGCCTCTGACTCAATCACCCTGTGAACCCACGGCCCTGACTCACTCGTCACTGACTCAACGATTCGCGGCATAATCATCCGCCAATTCTGCACCAGCCCTCGGCAGAACTATGCAGCGACCGCAACCCGCAGCATGATCACCCATAGGGAACGCACCACCCGTTTGCTCCCCGTGATCGATTGACGAATACCCAGGGTTCGTCGTCAACAGTGACAACTTGGGGTGCAGCACTGACGCCCGGAGAAGGATCCTTTTGGGGCACCGCTCGTATTGTCCGCTTAGGGTTACTGGACAGGGAGTTCCGCGGTGACAGCCTCGGCGATTCGAGAAGCAACATCTTCCGCCGTTAGCCGGGACGTGTCGATGACGAGGTCAGCGTCTTTGATCATCCACGTCCGGGCCACCGCGTACCTTTCGATGTGATCCAGCCTCCACTGCCTGCCGGACAACTCGACTTGGTCGTTCTCAATCCGGTTCCGGAGGGTTGTTGCGTCGGCGTCCAGCACTACATGGATGACTTGATCGTCCAACTCACTGAAACTTGCCTTAAGTTCTGCCCAATAGTCCTGCCGCAGCACCGTCTGAACGGCCACCAAGTGTTGTCCCGTATGCCGACGAATTTCGAGAGCCGTGGCTGGAACCAGTGCCCGCCATGCCGGCAGGTCCTGAAAGTCGCCGAAGGTCTGGTCCTTCAGACTGTCCATGAGCATATATCCGACCGCTTCGGGGTCAAAGAGACGTAGGGCGGGCTGCGCTTCCACCACTGCCTTGGCGGCAGTAGTTTTCCCCACGCCGAAGGTTCCGTTGATCCAAATCATCATGTCGCCGACAGTATCTTCTCCCGGAATAGATAGGCGGCGGGCAAGGCTCGTGTCCGAGAATCGATGGTGGGGTGACCGTTCAGGGATCGACTTATGGGCGCTCCCATCGTCTTGGAACCAACTGGGGTGGTTTGGAGAGTATCCACACGGGACCAGGGTGCTCGTTCGTCAGTCTGGTTCAAAAGGTCCTGCGCCGACGGCATGGGATACACCGTAGCCTCCAGAGACCAGCTTTGGCTTACAGGGTGTAGAGGTCGTGTAGGGGCCGGCCCGCTGATGAACACATTCGGCACGGCGACGACTTGTTGAATCTGCTGATTCGATCTGTTCGTACGGACGTAAAACCCGCGGCCGGGGCTCCTGTGTCCAATGTGATACCTTTTCCGCGGGACAGAGTCACTGTCCGGCAGTACACCCGCCTTCGGCGGGCTTTGGGGGATTGAGGCGTCGGCGTGGCTAATGTTCGCTTGGATTGTTTTGGAACGGGTTCGCCGGAATCCAGAGTTCGGTTGCGAACGCTCATCGTGCTACTGGCAGTTTGCATTCTCATGCTTGTCCCGATTGCAGGCCCCGCCCAAGCCGTACAAGGGGGCGACTATCCGTTCGCGGCGGTAGGCGGTTCAGGCGGAGTTAAAGCGCCGGGGACCATGATGCCAGTGGCTCCGGCGCGGATGCTGGACACGCGCACCACCGCCGCGGTTCCCCCGGATTCTTCAGTCTCCTTCCAAGTCGGCGGAGCGGCAGGGATTCCTACAGATGTTTCTGCCGTAGTGTTCAACCTGACCGT
>NZ_JBYSXB010000014.1:97994-100170 GCF_058781765.1 Arthrobacter sp. FW306-1B-G06A
CAAAGTCACCCTGTTCAACCGCTCCTCCGGAACCACCCAACTCATCGCCGACGTCTCCGGCTACTACCTCCCAGGCAGCCCGGCGGGTTCCGTTTGGACGTGGGGCGGGCCAACCTACACCACGGCACCGGCCGGGATGGCGGGCCTGTCCGGGGTAACGGCTCTGACCGGGGGGCACAGCAAGTACGCCCTGCTATCGAACGGGACCGTCCAATCCTGGGGAGTGAACCTTTTCGGGCAGCTCGGCAACGGCACGACCACCGACAGCGGCACCCCTGTCCAAGTCACAGGCCTGAGCAGCGTCATGTCCGTGACTTCATCCTTCGATGCCGCGTATGCCGTTCTCTCGGACGGTACCGTCTGGGCGTGGGGCCACAACAACCTCGGCCAACTGGGCGACGGTACCACGACGGACAGCAGTGTCCCAGTACAGGTCCCAGGCCTGACCGGGGTACGTTCAGTCACTGCCGGTGACTACACGGCCTATGCTGTCCTCAACGACGGAACCGTACAGGCTTGGGGTCACGGGATCACGGTCGCCAGCAACGTTCCGGTCCCGGTGACCGGCCTGACTGACGTCAAATCCGTCACCACGGGGCTCTGGAACCTGACCGTATACGCACTGCTCAACGACGGGACCATCCGGGCCTGGGGATACAACACCAACGGGCAGCTCGGAAACGGCACCGCCTCCAGCAGCAGCACCCCTGTCCAGGTCACCGGCCTGACAGGAGTAACTTCCGTGGTTTCCGGCAGCGAAGCGGCCTATGCAGTCCTGAGCGACGGAACCCTCTGGGCCTGGGGCCAAAACCTCCGCGGCCAGCTCGGCAACGGCACCACCACCGATAGCAGCACTCCCGTACAGGTCACCGGACTGACCGGAGTGAGTTCCGTACACTCCACCAACGAATCAGCCTTCGCTGTCCTCTCCGACGGAACCGTACGGTCTTGGGGTGCCAACCCTTCAGGAATACTGGGCAACGGCACAACCACGAATAGCAGCACTCCCGTGCAGGTGTCCAATCTGCACGGAGTCAAATCCCTAGCCACCTCAGTTATCGCAACCTACGCACTACTCACGGACGGGACCATCCGAGCCTGGGGAAACAACGACAGAGGAGCACTGGGCAACGGTACAACCACCAGCAGTACCACCCCAGTCCAGGTGGCCGGACTCAGCCACATCACCGGCCTCCTGGAGTCTGAAGTTCCCCCAGCCAGTTAACCGAACGGAGCATGGTCGGTTGTTGTCCGTCACTGAGCTATTGACCCGCGCGCGGTTGTTCTGGCCCTGAGGAGGCTTTCTAGCTGATCGAGCCTGCAGCACGCGTCGCCTCTTGATAACGCACGAGGCTGGCTAGCCTGCCTTTTGTTGGGCCCGGAATCTGTCGGAAGTCGTGTCCGGTTAAGGATCCCGCACCGGACGCCGTTGCAGCG
Organism: Arthrobacter sp. FW306-1B-G06A; assembly: GCF_058781765.1. Classification (NCBI taxonomy): domain Bacteria; kingdom Bacillati; phylum Actinomycetota; class Actinomycetes; order Micrococcales; family Micrococcaceae; genus Arthrobacter; species Arthrobacter sp. FW306-1B-G06A. The sequence goes on from NZ_JBYSXB010000014.1 coordinate 99,432, forward strand.
GATACCTTCGGAGTAAATTTTGAGAACGAAAGGTTCGCCGATCGGGTGACGGTGCCTGACGTTGTTGGGCTGCCATTTCACGTCGGCCGCGATGTGGCATGGGATGCCGGAGTGAGCCTGGCGAATCCTGATCCGGACGGGCCGCCTATCGGAGCCCTAGCTTGGCCCGGACTGTTCTACATCACATCGCAACGTCCCGCCGCCGGTACCATCGTCTATCGCTGGGATTCTGTGGCTGTCGAGGTTGTCGCGCACGGAGATGCGGAATCCAACGCTTGGCTGAAGCGCCCTGATGCTCCGCCCGCTGATTCGACCCATGCCCCGACTCCGCAGCCCGAGCAACGCGTCGATCTTACGGAGACAGAGCCTCCATTAGAGTGACCTCGAGGGCACTAAGCATCGGGTTTGAATTACCGGCAAGGTCGAGCAACGTCGTCAGTCCGCTTTCCCGGTGCGTCCGGTAAGGGATCCCTCAACGAACTCCTAGCATGGTATCGAGGCGGCGGAAATCAGGCTCGGCACTTTCTGTTGCTTTTATTCGGGCTAAGCGTAGGGTGCGAGCATGTCGTTGTTCCGTCCTTTGAAGCTAGAGACGGAATTCTTCGAGCCGCAGGCGCTCGGCATCGCCCTGTACATCCGAGATCGGCTGGGGCTCGATCCGGTGTCAACGGCAAGTTAGAAATGACCGGGCGCGGCATGTTGAGTTGCCCGTTGGCGGCAAGTGATTGACCGGGCGCGG